>DAIERC010000096.1 GCA_027347125.1 Ignavibacteriales bacterium | reverse complement strand
AACAAGAATGCAGTACGCCTGCTTGTTGCCGCGGCCTACGCGCCCCCGCAATTGATGAAGCTGCGACAGCCCGAACCTGTGAGCATCGTTTATTAAAATTATATTTGCGTCGGGAATATCAATCCCAACTTCAATAACCGTTGTGGCAATCAAAACGTCGTATTTTTTTGCGAAGAACATGAGCATCACATTTTCTTTTTCCTGCCAAGACATTTTACCATGGATTAAACCAACATCCACATCTTTTAAGAATCCGTCTTTAAGATCGTTGTAAAAAGTTTCAGCGGCCTTTAATTCCAGTTTTTCTGATTCTTCCACAAGCGGATAAACTATAAAGGATTGATAGCCTTCTTTCTTTTTGTCTATAATAAATTTATAAATATCCGGCAGTTTGTCTTCACCGCGAAGAATTGTTTTGATTGATTTCCTGTTTTTAGGAAGCTCATCAATTACGGAAACATCCAGGTCGCCGTATAATGTCATAGACAAAGTCCGCGGTATCGGGGTCGCACTCATTACAAGCACGTCGGGAGTAGTTCCTTTGCCTTGAAGTTTTGCCCTTTGCTCTACTCCAAACCGATGTTGCTCATCTACTATTACGAGTCCGAGGTTATTGAAATTAACTTTTTCTTCAAATAACGCGTGGGTGCCAATTATTATATCTGCTTCATTAAGCTCAATATCCTGAAGGGTTTTTTCTCTTGCCGCTTTTTTTTGCCCCCCGATTAATAAACTCAGTTTTATTTCTCTTTGCTTATGAACCACGGACAGTTTTTTAAGAAGCCCGGAAATATTTTTAGCATGTTGATCCGCCAAAATTTCCGTCGGCGCCATAAGTACCGCCTGAAAACCGTTATCGTTTGCTATAAGCATTGAAATAAGCGCCACAATTGTTTTTCCGCTTCCAACATCACCCTGCAGCAATCTGTTCATAGGCGCGGGTGCTCCCATATCTTTCCTGATTTCACTTAGTACTCTTAATTGGGCGGAAGTCAATTCAAAGGGAAGGATTTTCAAAAAATCGGAGACAAGATCGGTCTTTACCTCCATTGAGTTTCCCAAAAGTTTTGTTTTGTGGTTGTGCTTTCTTAAGGCTACCAAAAGTTCCAGATAAAATATTTCCTCAAACTTAAACCTGGCAATTGCGTCTTCAAGATTTTTTTTGCTCTCAGGAAAGTGAAAATTTTTAACGGCGTCTTTTAGGTTCAACAGCTTTTGCTCGGAAGTTAACTCTTCGGGAAGAGTTTCTTCAAGATAACCGGCATAATTTTCAACGGCGTTGCTTATTATTCTTCTCAAGCCAAAATCGCCGATGTTCTTTTCTCTAAGTTCTTTCGGTATCCTGTAAAAAGGAATAATTTTCCCTGTGTTGATAAAACTTTGCGACTCGTCTTCAGTTATCCTGTCAAAGTCTGGGTGAACAAACTGAAGGTTTCCATACTTGGTTAATGTGGGCCTTCCGGATATTGCATAAATATCGCCTTCATTAAAAAGAGAATGAAAATATTTTATGCCCTGGAACCAAACACATTCAAAGAAGCCGGATGTATCTCTGAACTGAACTTTTAAAATTTCTTTTTTACCAAATCTTCTCTTTTCTTTGTCTACAACTTTTGCAATTACGGTAAGCTCGCCGTCAAAACCATTTACAACATAGCCGTAAGCTTTAACGGCCGAAAGTGTGGTGGTTCTATCAAGGTGCCTAGACGGGAAGTAGAAAAGTAAATCGCGGATAGTTTTAATTCCCAGTTTGCCGAAGGACTCGGCTCTTTTGGGCCCGACGGATTTTATAAATTGCACGGACCTGCTTAGAATATTTTCTTTTTCTGAATTCATCCGGATTAAAATAAATGAAGCATAAAGAAATTACAATAATTTCTTAACGAATTCAGAACAAATATAACGGGAAGGGAAAATGTTAGCGGGAATCATCTAAATTTTATGAACTCGCTTTTATATTACAGTAAGCATTTCAAGATCAATTTTTTGAATGTTGTTTACGTTTTTACCCAAAAATAATTCTGCAACTTCTTTGAACTTGACCGGGATATCACTTACAAAATAGTCCTGGTGCCCCTGCGAATAAGCGTTTGTATGCAGGTCGCAGCGATCCAGTTCCCGCATTACAGCTTCCGCAGAAGCGATGCCCGAATCTACAAGTTTTACATTTTTGCCAATCACTTCTTGAATTACTTCGGCAAGAATCGGATAGTGAGTACAGCCAAGCACAAGCGTATCTATTTCCAGATCACGAAGTTCTTTTAAATATTCTTCGGCTATATCGTAAGTTGCCTGATGCTTAATCCAGCCTTCTTCCGCCAAAGGAACAAATAAAGGACATGCCTTTTCAAAAACTTCAACGCCCGGGTTTAATTTTTTGATGGCATTGGAATAAGCCTGGTTCATTATTGTTGCTCTTGTGCCTATTACACCAATGCGTTTATTGTTTGTTTCCCTTACCGCAAACTCAGCACCGGGCTCAATCATTCCGATAACCGGTATGTGAAAAGCATTTTTAATTTCATTTAACGCAATAGATGAAACCGTATTGCATGCAACCACAATAGCTTTTACGTTTTTGTTTATTAAAAACCTGGCGTCTTGCAGACCGTACTCAACAACAGTAGCATTAGATTTAGAGCCGTAGGGAACGCGTGCCGTGTCGCCGAAATAAACTAGGTTTTCCACCGGCAATGTAGAGGCTAATCTTTTAACCACGGTTAGTCCGCCTATGCCTGAATCAAAAACACCAATCGGTTTTTCTTTTTCCATGAAATTCAATTTAAAATCCTTAAAGCATTTGATTTATTGTATCTGTTAACTCTGAAATTATAAACTCATAATCGTTCGGTGAAATTTTTTTGTTGTGCCTATCAAGAACGTAAAACGAATCCACTATATCGTCGGCTTTGGTGGATATTTTTGCGAAATAAATATTTAACCCGAGCTCGTTCATTTTGTTGGTTACCTGGTATAGAAATCCGAGCCTGTCTGGCGAGAACACATCTACTATCGTATAACGTTCGTGACGCTCAAACTCAACTTTTACTTTGCCGGAGCGTTTAAAGAATTTGCTTTCAATGCGCCACCATTTTGATTTCATTCTTGCGAACTCCTGGTTCAATTGAAGAAGTCCGGCCACAACTGATTTAAAATCCTGTTTTATCTTCGGGTATCTTTCTACGTCAATTTTGTTATGGCTTCTGAAATCCGTAACATTAAAAGTGTCTATAACTATGCCGTCTTTGCGCGTAAATATTTTCGCATCGTGAATATTGGCGTCGTTAATGGAAAGAACGCCGCAAAGTTTTGAAAGAAGCGCGGGCAGGTCTTTTGTAATTACGGTTATGTTGGTAAAGTCTTCAAATTCTTTGAAGAGCACCGATACCGTTACTCCTTTTTGAATTTCCTCAACATGTTTTGCAATTTCTTTTTCTGAAAATTGATGCGCATAGCCTATGTCGTTTATCGATTCTATATGTTCCTGCACGTGCGTTTCGGAAATAATAGGCGAGTATTTGCTTATCGCTTCCGGAACAAGATAAATACTAGAGATCAATAAATCCTCGCCGGAAATTTTATCTTCAATCATCGCTTTTGCTTTTGTATAAAGTTCGGCAAGCAAATCGCTCTTCCATGACGTCCACACGGCCGCATTTACGGCGGATAAATCCGCATAAGTTACCAGGTAAAGCAAGTCCAGTTCTTTTGTAGAATTAAACCTAACGACAAAATTGTTTAATGTTTCCGGATCGTTTAAGTTTCGTCTAAAAGCAACCTGCTCCATAACAAGATGGTTTCTTACAAGAAACATCACCGGTTCAATTTCTTCTTCGCTGTAACCAAGCCTGTGCATAATTGAAGACGCCATTTCGGCGCCTATTATTTCATGGCCGGAAATATTTATCGGCTTTGCTATATCGTGAAATAATAATCCCAGATGAAGTATCTCCCTGTCTTTCAGACTGTTGTAAATTTTTCCCAGCGGAGAAGTATCTCTTTCCAGCTTTTCAAGATTTTGAATAGTAATTAAAGTATGTTCGTCGGCGGTGTAACAGTGGTAAACGCCATGCTGTAAAAATCCAATCAGGTCGTTAAATTCCGGCATAAAAGCTTTTAACACACCTAGCTCGTTCATAACCGACAGAGTTTGCCCCACATTTTTTTGCAGCCTTAAAATTTCTCTAAAGAAAACGGAAGATTCCGCTTCATGAAAATGAAAGTCTTCGGTATCTTCCACTATTTCGATTATTGTCGAACGCAAATTCTCGTCAAAATGCCCGCTGTATAAACCGCGGTAATAAAAGGCTCTAAGGATATCAGACATCGAAAGGCTCCGCTTTCCGTTAAGCGATATGGTTTTACCTTTCAGAATGAAATCTTCGTCCAGGTCTATGCCGAGAGAATCCGGCAGAGGATTTGTAAAATCTTCCTGGAATTTTTTAATCATTGATTTGGAGAAACGGTTAATTACATTCGAGGCTTCGAAATATTCGTGCATAAAACTGGAAAGCGCATCTTTGCGGTGAACTAGCATCGAAGATATTTTTTTCTGAGCACTAAATTCAAATCGGTCGTTTTTTTGCCCGCTTGTAAGATGAAGCATATTTCTTACGGCCATTATTAATTTATAACTTGTTAAAAGCCGCTTGCACTCGTTGTTGGTTGTGTAGTTATATTCCTTCAACAAGTTGATAAAAATTTCGGCTTGTGCAACTTCCGATTGTTTATTAATTAACATGCCATATCTAAGTATGAACATCCATTCTATTGCCTGAAAATCTCTTAAACCTCCGGCAGAATTTTTTACGTTCGGTTCAAGCACTTTTGGCGAGTCACCATATTTTTCATACCGCGCCTGTGTATCGTTGGCTAGATCTTTAATCAGGCTCGCTTTAATTTTGTTGGTTATCTTAGAGAAGAGTGTTTCGTTCCACTTATTATAAAGCTTTTCATTGCCGAGTAAAAACCGGGTTTCAAAAAATTGCGTAAATGTGTGAAGATCATCTTTAAGATATTTTTTTATATCGGAAAAATCTCTTACCGTATGAGAAGCTTCCAGCCCGTTGTCCCAAAATTTTGTAACTAACCGCGCAATATCTTCTTTACTGTCTTCAACCTTCTCGGTAATAAACATTAAATCAATATCCGAGAAAGGAGAAAGCTCGCGCCGGCTAAAGCTTCCGGCCGAGGCTAAAACAAAATTGTATTTGGAATCGCCGGAAAGGTTGCGGATAAATTCTTCAACAAGTAAACTGTATTCGGCGCTGAATTTAAGCGAATCGTGCTGCTTTGTATTATCCTGGAATAATTTGTCTCGGCTCTGAATAAATTCTTTTTTTAGGTCAACGGATGATGTCATGTTTATACCGTCAGTGTTATTATGATAATCAGTCTTTGTTTTTATATTCTTCGCTTACGTATTCTGCTTCAACAACAGAGGAAATTCCCCCTCTTACCTTAAAGTCTGCGGTAACGTGCATAAATCTCGGTTTGCAAACATTTACGAGATCATCCAAAATTTTGTTTGTTACGCTTTCGAAATAAATTCCGTCGTTCCTATAAGAGTTTAAATAAAATTTTAATGATTTAAGTTCAATGCATAATTTATCCGGGATGTATTCAATAATCATCGTGGCAAAGTCAGGTTGCCCGGTTTTAGGGCAAACCGATGTAAATTCAGGCGCGGTATGAATAACCGTATAATCTCTGTCGGGATATGCATTATCAAATACTTCTAATATTTTTATTTTCTCGCTCATTTTTCCTCTTATTTCAATTAAAGTAAAATTAAAAACTATTTTATATATAAACGGGACGTGTTTTATATTTTATCGGATCTTCAAGCCCGGCCATCCGGAAGCCTCTTAATCTTAATGCACAGCTATCGCAAACACCGCAAGCTTCATCTTCATTTTGATAACACGACCATGTAAGATGAAGCGGTGCGTCAAGTTCTATTCCTTTTTTCACAATTTCTTCTTTTGAAAAGTTTATGATCGGCGTTTCTATTTTTATTTTGGTAGACGGCTTTGTGCCTGCGTCAATCATTTTTTCAAAAGCCGAAAAGAAATCCGGCCGGCAATCCGGGTAACCGGACGAATCCTCGAACACCGCTCCTATAAAAACCGCGCTTGCATTTAAAACTTCAGCCCAGCTTACGCATGCCGATAAAATATTCGCGTTTCTAAAAGGCACGTAAGATGAAGGTATTTCTTTATTAGTTAAATCGGCTTTTGTTACTTCAATTTTTTTATCGGTTAAAGATGATCCGCCTATTTGGGCAAGATGAGTAAAATCTATAACCAATCTTTTTTTCACGTTATAATAATCTGCAATATCATTAAATGCTTTTAATTCACGCTGCTCGGTACGTTGCCCGTAATTTATATGCGCAAAGGCAATGTTATAATCAAGATTGGCAATAGCGGCAGTAACGCAACTATCCATTCCCCCGCTAACCGCAACTACAGCCGTATTTTCAGACTTATTCATTGAAAGACCCTAAATTAAAGTAGGAAAGATAAGAAATTGGTCAGATACATTGAAGAGAGAAATTGTGATGTAATTAGTTTGCCCGGATTTTATAAAAATATTTATTCAAGCTCTAAAAGTGCTTATTTTAAATTATTATTTTAAATATAATCAGTTTTTAAAATATTCTTGAAGGGAGAGAAATTGAAATTTTGTTTTGCTACGATTTTTTTCGTAATTATTTTTTCCGGCATAACAACAATTTGCCGCGCACAAAACGAGTCGCTTATAATAAACGTGGACAACAGGAATACATTAAGCCTGGACGGCAACTGGAGAATAATTATCGACCCGTATGAAAACGGTT
>DAIERC010000264.1 GCA_027347125.1 Ignavibacteriales bacterium | reverse complement strand
TGAATCCGCCTGGTCTATTCCTTCAAAGATATAACGCATCTCCGGAACGGCGGCGGCAATACCACCGTGTGCCGCATCAACGTGAAGCCATAAATTATACCGGCGGCAAATACCGGCTATTTCCAGAACGGGATATATACTTGTGGTAGATGTAGTGCCTATTGTTGCAACCGCGCAAAAAGGAAGAAAACCGTTTTTTATATCTTCAGTAATTGCTTTTTCAAGTTCGGACGGGATCATTTTAAATTCCCGGTCGACGGCTATTTTCCTTATACCGTCGATACCGATGCCCATTGCAATTGCGGCTTTATCAACCGAAGAATGCGCTTGCTCGGAAGCATAAAGTCTTAACGGCGGAACATCGCTTCTTCCGGCAAGGCCTTTTTGCCTTAAACCGAACCGGCTTAGTTGTTCCCGTGCGGCGGCAACCGCATGCATTGTACTTACCGAAGCGGTATCGTATATAATTCCCCAAAATTCTTCGGGCACACCAAGCATTCTCTTAAACCAATTAAGAGTTACTTGTTCAAGTTCGGTGGCTGCGGGCGATGTTTTCCATAGCATTCCGTTTACGTTTAGCGCCGCCGAAAGAAACTCGCCTAATATGCCGGGGGCGCTTGATGTGGAATTAAAATATGCCATAAAGTTCGGATGGTTCCAATGGGTAATGCCGGGAAGAATATATTTATTGAAATCGTTTAAGATGTCTTCCATCGATTCTCCATTTTGCGGAGCGGAAGCGGGAAGATTATTTTTTATTTCACCGGGGCTAACTTTTGAAAGCACCGGATATTTTTCAATATCATTTAAATAATCCGCAATCCAATCAACCAGTTTATGCCCGTATAACCTGAATTCGTCAACAGGCATATCGCCCGTATTGCGATCGCTTTCTTTGTTTAATTTTGAATTATCCATTATTCAATCTTTAATTTTACATGCTGTAATCTAATATAATAAAATCTTAAGAGCACGGATATTTATATTGACGATGTAAAACGTATTGTTAAGGAGTTTTAATTTCTTTTAAAGATAACCGTAAAAATTGTTCCCACGCCTTTTTGGCTTTCAACTTTTATTCTTGCCCCCAGCAGGTCTACATATTTTTCTACAAGCGCCAGGCCCAAGCCGTTGCCTTCAAATCTTCTTGAATAGCCGGACTCTTCCTGTGAAAAAGGCGAAAACAATTTAGGCAGATAATCTTTAGATATTCCTATGCCGGTATCCTGTATATCAACGCATAATTTTTTCTCGGCGTTTTCGTATAGACTAATTTCAATAGTTCCTTGGGAAGTGTATTTAATCGCGTTTCCAATCAGGTTCTCGAAAATTTCGGATACAATGTATTCATCGCCTAAAATAATTCCAGCCTCTACCTTATTCGTAAAAAGAAGTTTTAGATTTTTGTTTGATGCTGAGTAGTCGAATTCTTTTGCTAAGCTTTTTAATATTTCAACAAGGTCAACATTCATCGGCTTTACATCGATGTAGCCGCTTTGCAAAGCCGCCATGTTTAAAATCAAATCTATTGTTCTTAAAAGCCTTTTACCTGCGGAGTCGATGGATGACAGAGCCACATTCTGTTCGTCGGTAATAACCGATGCGAGCTCTTCTTTTAACAGGGAATTGTAGCTCATTATTATATTAAGCGGCGATCTTATTTCATGCGACATTTGAGCGAGGAATTCGGATTTGAGCCTATCCGATTCTTCCGCCCTTTCTTTAGCTCTTAACAATTCTTTTTCTATTAATCTTTTCTGTGTTATATCTTCTTTAATGGCAAGGAAGTGAGATATTTTTCCATCCTGATTTACAATTGGCGAAATAGATACGAACTCCCAATATAAATCACCCGACTTCTTTCTGTTATGAAATTCCCCGCGCCAGGTGTTGCCCTTGGTAATTGTATTCCAAAGATCTTCATAAACTGTTCTTGATGTTTCACCCGATTTTAACAGCCTTGGGTTTTTCCCCAGAACATCCTGCTTTGAATAACCTGTCAGCTCGGTAAAACGGGGATTAACATACTCTATATCTCCGAATAAATCGGTAATCATTATAGACGACGGGTTTTGCTCTACTGCGCGCGATAGCTTTAACAACTGATCTTCAATTTGTTTCCTTTCGGTAATATCAATCAGTATGCCGCGCAAGCC
>DAIERC010000248.1 GCA_027347125.1 Ignavibacteriales bacterium | reverse complement strand
AGCACCTAGATATTGTATCGCATAAAAAAACTATCTTTATTAGTTGCTGTAATAATGAATTTGCGGAGTATTTTTCAGATAATCATTATGAATCAATAAAGGTTGGTAAAGAAGCAATTCTTAATTTAAATGAAAATCATTTTACAAATAGCAGGTTAAGAGAATCAATTAGAGCGGAATTAAGACACGGTACAACATGTGAATATATTTATTGCCAGCTAAATGTCGCAAAGCTTGAGGAGTTTAAATTAGTAAGTAGACACGGCAAGGAACCTCAGTTAAAATATTTTTTTAATGTTAAGTTTACTCCCAACAACAGACTCTTTATACTTGAAGACAAAACCGGAAGATGGCTGGGTGCGTTATTATTATTTAAAGCTGATAATGAAAAGTATAAGACCGATTTGATCTTGCGCCGAGATAACGCGCCTAACGGCGTAATGGAAGCTCTTATTTATGAAACCATTAACAGACTAAAAAGCGAAGGATATTTAATGTGGAGCCTCGGCGAGGTTCCTTATATTGTTTACGACAGCTGCTTTTTATCAAAGGAATACTTTGTTAACACTATTGGCAGAAATTTAAAATTCGCGTATAACTATTCCGGTTTATATAAATTTAAAAATAAATTTAATCCCACCTGGAATGATGTTTTTATTTGTTCTAGCCGTGGCTTAAACCTAACCATATTATTTAAGGTGTTTATTAGAAGCAGTCTTATTCAGCTTGTAATGCAAAAGCTGTTGTTTAAAATAAAAGCAGCATAAATACATGCTGCTTTTAAATTAACTTCAAAATAATTTTTAATGATGATGCCCGCCCTCACCGTGAACATGCCCATGGGTAAGCTCTTCCAGGGTCGCGTCTCTTAACCCCAATAATTCTATTTCAAACGTAAGCGTTTGACCTGCCAGCGGGTGGTTAAAGTCTAGTGTAATGTTGTCGCCGTCAATTTCTTTAATTACGAACGGCATCTGGTGGCCATCGGGCGAATCGGCTATAAAACCCATACCTATTTCAAGCTGTGTATCTTCGGGAAATTCCGTACGGTTTACAACTTGAATTGAAGTATCTTGATATACGCCGTATGCGTTTTCAGGTTCTAATGTAACGGTTTTCTTGCTGCCGATTAACATCTCGCCAACCTTTTGTTCTAGTTCCGGTAAAATCTGCTCATTGCCGCTGATAAATGAAAATGGTTGTTCCTTTGTTGTAGCTTCAATAACATTTCCGTCTGAATCTTTTAATATAAAATTAATTGTAACAACCTGGTTGTCTTTTAATGCCATATTTGTCCTTGTTTCGTTATTAAGTATAATTTAATTAAGATTTCAAATTCTCTGATTTCAATTAATAAAATTCGCCGGAAGAATTAGAGGAAGAATAATATTAAGGGTATCAATTGCTAAAAATATCTTCGCTGTCAACATCCAAAGATTTTGGTTCCCAGCCAATACCCTCACAAGGGAGGAAAGCTGTTGTGGGATGTTTGTCGTGCAACATGCAAAGTACGGCCGATTCGTCAAAATGCTTGCATGTGGAACAAAGTGTAGACTCTATAATATCCTTATTTTTAGTTTTAAATAATCTGTAATGTACAATAGCAGGTTGTATAATTATCCCGTAGATTACAAGCAGCCCGATTGTCCACCAAAATTGTGTATGAAAGAATTCTTCTGCCCACCATAAAATAGGAATTACAACGGCAATACGAATTATAGTCCAAAATATCACTTCTCCCATAATCTTGCGCAGCCTGCACAATGTTGTCCAATTATTCTTATCGTGGTTTCAAAATAAAGATTAAATTAGTAAGAATAAAGAGCAGAATCCCGGTAAAAACTGCCGCTATAATTCGCCGTACGAAAAAAATAATTGATTTACATAAAACACTTCAAAACTTGCTGTTGTTTAAATAAAATATTATAATTATTCATTCCTATACTTAAAGATTTACGTTGTACGGATTGTGAGATTAATTATACCGGGAGGGGACGAATAAAGCAAAATATTCTTTTTAAAGATCAACTCTTTGGTTTAAAAGGAAAAATTAAGTGTTAAAGGTATATTTATTTTAGATTTAAACAGCTATTTTTGTGAAAATATAATTTCAAAAAACGGCCCTTTTGCTTAGATGTATAACCTTCTCTTATAAACCGGAATTACTAAATTTTGAAAAGAGATTACTTTACAATCACAACATTAAAACAAAAAACCCGGAAGTTTTTGCTTCCGGGTCTGGTGAGCGCGGGTGGTTTCGAACCACCGACCCTCTGCTTAAAAGGCAGATGCTCTACCCCTGAGCTACGCGCCCGTTTTTTAAGGACAACAAATATAAATATTTGATAAATTTATTCCAAATATATAATTCTTTCTCATAAAATAAAAATTTAACAGTATGCTAAAAAATTCAAAAATTCTTGTTTGCGATGACGATGAAACCCTCTGTTATCTTCTTAAAGAACAATTGCTGGAAGAGGGTTATTCTGTTGATACTGTTTATGACGGAAGTTTTGCCATTGATGCTATTAAGAGAAAAAATTTTGATTTGCTCCTGTTAGACCTGAATATGCATGATGTTCAGGGAGAAGACGTTCTTAAATTCGTAAAGGATTACAATCCATCGATGCAGGTTGTTATTTTAACCGCACAATCCGAGGTAAGAAGCGCAATTGAATGTATAAAAATGGGGGCGTATGATTTTATAACAAAACCGTACAACTTTGACGAATTGCTTCTTACCATCGACAGAGCCCTTGAGCACAAAGAACTTATTGTAAAAACCAATTTGTTGGCCGATCAGGTTGATAAAAAAATATCAACAAGGATTATCGGAAACAGCCGCGAACTGCAGCGCGTTATCAGCCTCGCAAATAAATCTGCTATGTCCGATTCAAATATACTTATTGAGGGCGAAACCGGAACGGGTAAAGAATTGATGGCGGAGTATATTCATAAACATTCCTCTAGAAAAGATATGCCTTTCGTGGTTATCAACTGTGCCTCGCTTCCAGATCAACTGATTGAAAGCGAATTGTTCGGCCATGAAAAAGGGGCATTTACAGACGCGAAAAACACCAAACAAGGCTTGGTGGAAATAGCACACGGCGGTACTTTGTTTTTAGATGAAATCGGCGAATTAAGCCTTGCTTTGCAGCCTAAACTTTTACGGTTCCTGGAAAACGGCGAGTACAGAAGGATAGGCGGAATAACAAACTTAACGTCAAACGTTAGGGTGGTAGGCGCAACTAACAGAAATTTATTGGAGGAAGCGGATAATAAAAATTTTAGAAGAGATTTATTATTTCGTCTTAATGTTATTACTTTAACCATTCCTCCGTTAAGAGATAGGAAAGAAGATATTTTATTGCTTACCAGCCATTTTTTGGAAACAAAATCTCCCATACGAGCGCCGAAACATCTTTCACCGGAAGCAGAGAAATCATTATTAAATTATGATTTTCCGGGAAATATTCGCGAGCTTGAACATATTATCGAACGCGCGCTTATTTTTGCCGAAAATGAATTTATTGAACCGGTCGATTTAAATTTGCCTACGGAAGTTCCCAAGAATATGGTTCGAAAAGCGATGGCGGAATATACGGAAGATAACGTAGTATTAAGTATGGATGAGATTGAAAAGAAATATATTGCAAAAGCTTTAAGAATAAATGACTGGGATAGAAAGGAAACCGCAAAACAGCTTGGTATAAGTCCCAAAACGTTATATACTAAGATAAAAAAATATGCTATTAAACAAGGATGACTTCTATGGTTGAGCGTATCGCTACCAGTTACGCTCTTCGTGAGCTGTTAAATTCGGAAGTGAGCGCCTTTGCTATTGCCGACAAGAAGCTCAAGGTCGTTTCGTTTAGCAAGAGTTTTAAAATTTTCCTCGGCGCAAAAAGAATTAAAGGAATTTCCTTTCTCAAATTATTAAATCTTACTTCGTTAATTAATAATCTGCCCGAAAACTCTAATTATTATACTTCTGTTATAACCGGCCAAACTAGAAAAATAAAAATTGTTCCATTAAAAACCGGCGAAAAATTAGAAGGATATTTTATCGAAATAGAACCTGATAAAAAAACAAATAAGATAAAAAATACGGAGTTAACCGAAACGGTTTCTAATTATCAAAAGGAACAACAGGAAATTTTATCCCTTTTGTTAAAAGAAAATTCGCTTAATAACCTGGCTTCAGAAATTTTAAACAGGTGTACATCGCTTAGCGGAAGTTCATTCGGTATCGCGGTTATTTTTACCGAGAATAATCATAGTGAGTTTTTGTTTTTTGATCCCTTAAAAAAAATATTAAATAACGATGAGATAAAAAAATCTATAAACACGAATTTGTCTTTCATAAACAAATGGTTGCATGTAAATAAAAATTCTCTTGTCGTTAAAAATTCACCGAGCAATATTGGCCACAATTTATTAAAAGATTTAGAAGGCAATACCGCTGTTGTCTCGCCCTGTTTTTTTGAAGACAAACTACTGGCTATAATTATCGAAGTAAAAAAAGAAGGCAATTATTCGCAAACGGATATCGGAAATATTGCGCAAATTACCACCTTGCTCTCATTTGCAATTAGTTCTGTGCGTACAAGGGAATTAAATGCCGCACTCGAAAGCCGCTTGCTTCAGGCTCAGAAATTGGAAACCATCGGCAAATTAAGCAGCGGTATGGCGCATGATTTTAGTAATTTGCTTTCCAGTATTTTCGGAAGTTTAAACCTACTCAAAAAGAAAATTCCCGAAAGAGAAGATATTTACAGGCTTCTAGACAATATTGAGAATTGTTCAATCAGGGCAAAAGATTTAACAAAGGGACTTCTTTCATTTGGTAAGCCAACACCCAAACGAAAAGAATTAATAAAACCGAATCTTTTGTTAACAGAGATATCTAAAGTTATAAATCAAACCTTTCCCCAGAGAATATCGTTTACCAATAATGTAGATATAAACTTGTATGATATTTTGGGAAACAGTACCGAGATTTACCAGGTGCTTTTAAATTTGTGTGTTAATGCTAAAGAAGCAATAGACGAAAGGGGAGAATTAATTCTTAAAGCTAAAAACATCACCATAAAAAAAGAAAATATTGCCAACCATCCTTTGCTGGACGAAGGTAATTATGTTTGGTTCTCGGTTAAAGACAGCGGCTCCGGCATTGACGAAGAAAACTTGCAGAAAATATTTGACCCTTACTTTTCTACAAAAGATAAAGCAACCGGCTCCGGATCGGGCTTGGGTTTATATGTTACCTATGGCATAATAAAAGCGCACAAAGGGCATATAGAAGTATCCAGCGTTTTGGGTGGGGGAACAACTTTCGATGTTTTTATTCCCGCATACGAACCGACAAAGCTTGCCAAACATTCGGCTGCCGGGAAAATAATTCTTTTAGCTGATGATGAGATTATGCTTAGAGATCTTCTTGCCGAATTGCTGGAATCTTACGGTTATAATATAATTAAGGTTTCATCCGGTATTGAAGCGTTAAAGGTGCTGACCGAAGAGATTCAAGTAGACATGGCTATTATTGATTATAATATGCCGGAGATGGACGGGCTGGAATGTATTGCAAAGATAAGGGAACTGAAATTTGAAATTCCAATTATACTTTCGTCCGGAAGCCTTACGTTGTTAAGCGAAAACGATATACCGAAGGAGGGGATAAATGCGGTTATTACCAAGCCATACGAATTTGATACGATGCTGTATACAATTCAAAAGCTAATCTAATTTTTCTTCTTCGCTGTTGTCAAATTCAACCATCTTAATGTCTTTTGTATAATCCGAAAAGATGGGCTTTTTAATTGCGTTAAGTTGATTAAGTATGTCGTTAATTTCTTTTATTGAGGTCTCTATATATTCCAGCCTTTTTAAAATCGCATCTCTTGAAATTTCTTCTTTCTTCAACTCTCTTTTTATAGCTGCAGCAGAAAGACTCATTAAGGTAAGCGGCTGTTTTATTTTATGATTTGTGGTAACAACGGTGGCGGCGAATGTATTTTTTTGCTCCGCTTCAACGTACAGTTTTTTTGTGTCGGCCAATTTTAGCGCTGAGTTTACGCGCGCAAGCAACTCGGTTCTGTTAAACGGCTTTTTAATGTAATCAAACGCGCCGGCTTCAAGCCCTTCCTTTGTATCTTCGGCTCCGGCTTTTGCGGTAACAAGAATTATGGGTATTTGTGCGGTTCTGCTGTCCTCGACTATTTTACGGCAAACTTCTATTCCGTTCATTTCAGGCATTACTACATCGAGTAAAATCAAATCGGGAATTTCAGCAAACGCTTTCTCAAGCCCTGTAGTACCGTTGTAAGCTGTTATTACCTCGTAACCTTCCTGCTCCAAACGGTCTTGAATCATAAAAACATTTTCCGGAAAATCATCTATGACTAATATTTTTTTCATTTTACATGGTCTTTAGTTTTTCGAATATTCTTTCAATCTTAAAAGCAAGAACACCTGAGTTAACCGGCTTGGAAATATAATCGTCGAAGCCATGTTTTAAGATTACCTTCTTATCATCAAGCATTGCCTTGGCTGTTACGGCAAAAACGGGAATGTTAGCCCACTTGCTATTTTGTTTTATTCTGGCAATTGTCTGGAAGCCGTCCATCTCGGGCATCATAATATCAAGCAATATGAGATCCGGAAGTTTATAATCCAAAGCTCTGAGGCACTCTAAGCCGTTTCTTGCCGTTGTTGTTTTGCAATCGCAGGCCTGTACAATCTCGCTCAAAGTAAACAGCGAGTCGGGATCATCGTCAACAATTAATACGTTGCCCTGGTAAATTTTTACATCTTCCGGAAACGGTATTTCAAGATCGGGGTTGATGTCTATGCCTGCAAGTTTACCCGGCTCAATCAGCTCGGTTTCAAGTATTTTAATTCTGTCCCTAACAATTTTTAACGCATCCAGCGGATGGCCTTTGGATTTAACGGTAATGTCTTCAACTATCTTGTTAAGTTCGTTCCTGTCGTGCTCGTTAATATTTTTTTCGGTGCTGATAATTATCGGAATATGTTTCGTCTCGACATTCGATTTTAATTTGTAGGATAAGGATATGCCGTCAACATTCGGCATCAACAAATCTAGAATAATTAAATCCGGTTGTATCTCAAGTATTTTACTAAATGCAATTTCGCTGTCTTTTATGTAGTCAATTCTAATGTTGTCGTTTTTAAAAATATCTTTATAATCTTCAAATTCGGTTTCATCGTCATCAACTATTACAATCTTTTCAATTTTTTTCTTCGTATAATTTTCTAATTTATTAAACGCATGTATCAGCTTGCTGTTTGAAACCGGTTTTACAAAATACTCGAACGCGCTAATTCCGTACCCAACATTTTTATTTCCTATAATGGAAATTAAAATGACCGGTATTTGCCTGGTGGCAGGATCTTCTTTCAAATCATTCAGAATTGTCCACCCGTCTTTATTTGGCATCATAACATCCAGTGTAACTGCAAAAGGCTGTATGCTGCGGGCTTTTGCCAGGCCTTCCGTACCGTCACCGGCATATTCAACTTCATATCCTTTTGAAATAAGATACTGGCCAATTACATATCTTACTTCAAGGTCGTCGTCAATAACAAGGATGGGGTTTTTCCTGTTTTGTGTTGAAACAGCGTCGTATACCTCGGTTACTTGTTCGGCCGTTTTTAACAATACAAAATTGTAAGGGATAGAAAAAGTAAAAATTGAACCATGTCCCGGTTCGCTTTTAACAATAAGGTTTCCGTTTAGCAATTCCGCAATACGTTTGCATATGGCAAGGCCTAAGCCGGTGCCGCTGTACTTGCGCGTTGTTGTTCCGTCAATTTGTCTGAATTCTTCAAAGATAATCTTCTGGTCCGTTTTTGAAATACCAATCCCGGAATCTATTACGTCAAAATAAATATGGTTATCAGCCGAGGATATATGAAGTTCAACAAAGCCGTTGTTTGTAAATTTTACTGCGTTCCCCAGCAGGTTAAGAAGAACTTGCGTAACCTTATTCCTATCGGTATTAATAATAACTTTTGTATTTAAGTTGCGTACTATTTTGAATGAGAGTTCTTTCTTTTCAACAAGCGGAATAATTGAGCTTTCAACTTCTTTAATCAATTCTTCAACAAGCACCTCTTCGTTATGGATATCCATTTTGCCTGCTTCAATTTTGGAAAGGTCGAGTATGTCGTTTATTAATGTCATTAAACGCCGGCCGCTTTTAAGAACAACTTCTAACCTTTCCCTGTTTTTATCCGCCAGGTTTTTATCGGCAAGAATTAATTCCGTTAAGCCCAGGATGGAATTCATCGGGGTACGCAGCTCGTGCGACATGCTGGCAAGGAAATGAGATTTTAATTTTGTTGCGTCCTCTGCTTTATGCTTTTGAACTTCCAGTTCCTCTGCTTTTTCTTTTAATCTTTTATGAAGTTCAACAAGAGTTTCATTTTGTTTTCTTATTTGGATGTTTTGTTTTTGGTAATCCTCGTTGAGATTCTTTAATTCGAATACAAGATTTTCAAGCTGTACAAAAGCCGACGCGTTTGTTAATCCGATTGCCAGCTGGTCTTTTATTTTCGATAAATATTCCTTTGCCTCTACCGAAGGTTTGTTAAATGAGCCTAATTCCAAAATTGAAATTACTTTGTTGTTGTATATTATAGGCACTATCAAAAGGTATTTTATTTCGATCGAAATAAAGCCCGCCGAAACTACCGGCAATTTTTCATCTGAAAAAAGTTCTATCGTTTCGCGCTTATTTATAACCGATTCGAATAATTGAGAGTTCACTTCTTCGTTATCTTTTTTCTGCAAGCCGTACGAACTTTGCAGAATTATTTTACCGCCGTTAACAATGTAAAGAGCGCCGATTGTAAAATCGCAGGTGGAAATTATTTTTTGAAGAGACGCTTCCGAAATTTCTTTTAATGTAGGGTTCTGATTAAGCAAAGTAATAAATTCAGAATACTCGTTTTTAGATTTTTCGTTTTTCTGTAATTCGTCAAGCATCGTATTAAAAGCCAGGGCAAGCTCGCCTAATTCGTCTTTACTTATTATTTCAATCTTGTTTTGAAAATTCCCTTCCTTTGTTAATTTGGTGGCAAAGCTTAGTTTGCCTATCTGCTTTCTTATTTTATCGGTAAAAAGAAGAGTAAGGATAAGTGAAAGAGTAACGCCTGCCGAACCGATTATAACTAAAAAATATTTTAAGTTGTTGCGTAAATCGGCGGCCTCGCTAAGTGATGTAAAAATTAAAAACTGAAAGTTATTGTCCTGGTTGTACTCCTGGTCGGGTTTGTAAATGGTTGCAAGAATATCGGTTGATTCTGAATTACCCGAGTAAAGATCGAAGCTGTTTTTCTTTCCCAGAATTTTTGAGGCATGGTTTATCAGGTACGAAAACTTTTGGTTTGCCTGTTCGTTTGAAACCTCGGCGCGAATCCCGTTCCATATAAGCGCTATATCGGCATTAATCTTTTTGGAAAGGCTATTTAAAAAATCGTTTGAAACTATGCGCCCGTAATAAAAAATTCTGCCGTTGGGAGAGTTATAACGCCTAATAATAGCGTAGGGATTGAGGCTAACAAAATCCTGGATGTTAATGCACTTATCGGCTTTAAATACATTATTGTTAAACGTCCGGCCGATTATATCGTGGTTGTTCGTTTTATCAACCTCAAAAATAAAATCGATGTCTCTTGCATCTTTTAACGAGGAGTAAAATATTTTATCTGCATCTCTTTTTAAAATAATACGGAATTCATCCTCCGTATCCTGAAGAAAGCTTCGATAAGTGTATATGAATTCATTCGCGGAGTTTAATAAGTATTTTGATTGTTGGGAAGAGAGGACGTTGTATAAGATGGAATAAAAAGCAACCGCAGAGCTACCCAGTATTAAAACAACAATAACAAAGTTGATAATCAGTATCCTGTAACTAATTTTCATCTGTTTACGTATCCCGCTGTAAAACTTTTCTAATTGTAATTAAAAGTTCGTCAAAATCGTAAGGCTTGCTAATAAAATCGCTGGCGCCGAGTTTTGCAGAATCAATTGCGCTTTTTACATCTGCATAAGCGGTTAAAACAATTACTTTAAGTTCAATTTTTTTTGCTTTAAGCTCTTTTAACACATCGAACCCATCCATGCCGGGCATTTTCAAATCCAAGAGAATAAGATCCGTCCGATTCTGCCGCAGATAACCAAACGCGGCTAACCCGTTATTAACGTAATCGGCTTCGTATCCTACTTCTATAAGTTCTTCCTTTAATACTTTGCAGAGATTGACGTCGTCATCTACTATTAAAATTGATTCCATTTCTTACCTATTTATCATCGCTTTGTGATTGATTAAACTGGTAGTGGTTCATCTTTTCGCGCTGTTGTTTTAATTCTTCTTTAAGAGCGTTTTCAACTTGAGGTTCTTCAAGTCTCTCTTTTAGTGTAGGAATTAAACTTGCCTTAATTAATATTACTAATTCTTTTTTTGTTGTAATGTTTTGATCGCTCCCGAAAATATAGCGAAGTCCTAACACCCACCACGGTAAATCTTTTAAAATAGGAACACCGGAGCGTATGGTAGAGGTTTGGTTAATAAACATTCCGCCGATAACTGTTTCCTCGCCGTTAAGCATTACAACCCTGGTATTTGCCGAAGTTTTATTTATAATTGTGTTGTTCGGATCCGGAACAAACGAGCTTCTTTCTACGTTGATGTTAAGAAGGATGTAACTA
>DAIERC010000081.1 GCA_027347125.1 Ignavibacteriales bacterium | reverse complement strand
AAACCTTTCGGCCCGGAGCAGCTTCCGCTTATTGAGTTCCTAAAAAAGCCAATAACCAGCAGCCCGTACAGCCTAGAAGGACAGCTTGAGTTTATAAGACAAAATTGGGGCATATACCTTTACGATAAATTTAACAACAGGCTTTTAACCGGGCGCGATTTAATTATTGAAGATTTAAAGTTATTCATTCATCAGGGCTTCGGGCCCAAACCTACGCCGCCGGTGCCTCAATATAAACACGACGAGGAGTATTTGCGGGGGCTTAGGGAAAAACTTGCGGCGGGTGCGCAACTTACCAAAGATGAAATTGATTATTACAATTCGGAAATAGAACGCTTTACCAAAGATATAGAATGGATGCCTAAAGTTGTAATGATGGCTAAGAACGCTTTTGTCTGGCTTGATCAATTATCAAGAAAATATAACCGGACAATAAAACTGTTAAGTGAAATACCGGACGAGGAATTAGATAGACTTGCCGCATGGAATTTTACCGCGTTGTGGTTAATCGGCATCTGGGAAAGAAGCAGCGCATCCAGGAAAATTAAGCAGCTCACAGGTAACCCTGAAGCGGCGGCTTCGGCTTACTCGTTGTTCGATTATGTTATAGCATCCGAACTTGGCGGCGAAGAAGCGTTTGAAAATTTAAAACACCGGGCATGGCATAGAGGAATAAGGCTGGCCAGCGATATGGTTCCAAACCACACCGGTATTTATTCAAAATGGGTTATAGAAAAACCGGATTATTTTATTCAATCTAATTATCCTCCGTTCCCCGGTTATACATTTAATAGTCCTAACCTTTCTGATGACTCAAGAGTTGAAGTTAGGATAGAAGATAAATATTATTCGCGTGAAGACGCTTCGGTAGTGTTCCAGAGAAGAGACGCTTACACAGGAGACGTTAAGTATATATATCACGGCAACGACGGGACGCATATGCCGTGGAATGATACCGCTCAATTAAACCTATTAAACCCTGAGGTACGCGAAGCGCTTATTCAAATGATAATGCACGTTGCAAGGAAGACTCCGATAATAAGGTTCGATGCTGCGATGACACTTGCAAAAAAACATTACCAGCGTTTATGGTTTCCACAGCCCGGAACCGGCGGCGCAATTCCTTCCCGTTCCGATTACGCAATGACAAAAGAAGCGTTCGATGATGCAATGCATGAAGAATTTTGGCGCGAGGTAGTAAATAGAATGAATACAGAAATGCCCGACACGCTTCTTCTAGCCGAAGCCTTCTGGCTTATGGAAGGTTATTTTGTTAGGACCCTGGGAATGCACCGCGTTTACAACAGCGCCTTTATGCACATGCTGATGAAAGAAGAAAACAACAAGTACAGAGAACTAATTAAAAATACTTTGGATTTTAATCCGGAAATATTAAAACGTTATGTTAATTTTATGAGCAATCCGGATGAGGAAACCGCTGTTAATCAGTTCGGCAAAGGCGATAAATACTTCGGCGTTGCTATCATGCTTGTTACGCTTCCGGGTCTGCCGATGTTCGGGCACGGACAGGTTGAAGGACTTTCTGAAAAATACGGTATGGAATATAAGAAAGCTTATTATAATGAGTTTTCAGACGATCATCTTATTAAGCGGCACGAAGCAGAAATATTTCCGTTAATGCAAAAAAGATATTTATTCAGCCAGGTATTAAATTTTGAATTCTACGATTTCATAGACGACTACGGAGATGTGAACGAGAATGTTTTTGCATATTCAAATATTTCAGGCGATGAGAAGGCTTTGGTAGTTCATAACAATGGCTTCGAACAAACAAAGGGGCATATTAACTTTTCCGTTTTAAAAGCCCGGTCATCAAACGACGACAATAACAAACGATCTCAAAAAGCCGCGGAAGCTTTGAGGCTGAAATCAGATCATAAATATTTTTATGCTTTCCGCGAACATAAAACAAAACTTGAGTATTTATTATCTGGACAGGAAATAAATGACAGCGGTTTTTATTTTGCGTTAAACGGTTATGAGTATAAAGTATTTATCGAAGTCAAGGAAATTTACGATGCTGCCGGCGAATATGAGCAACTATACAATTTAATAAGAGGAACAGGCGTTACATCGGTGGAAGATAAATTAACCGAACTAAAATTAAAACCGATTCACGAGACATTGAATTATTTGCTTAATAAAGATTCGTTTAACCAACTGTCGTCAATTTGCTTTACAAAAAAAACATCTACTCTTACAACGAACAGCATACAGATTCCGGATTTAATAATAGATAGGATTAACGGGCTTGTAAGTGAGATTAAAGAATTCAAGAAGATACCGCTTGCACACGAGGAAGTAATTGAATCGGTAAAAAACCATTTGTTAAACACACAAATATTTTATCAAACATTTTTATCTCTTAAGAAGAAAAAGACCACATCAAAAACAGTTAGCAATATTATTCCGCTAACGATGTTTGAAGAAGAGACTAATTCCGAAAAAGATGTGCTGATTTCGTTTTACGTTCTGAACAGCGTTCTTAAATCGTCCGCACAGAACTCAAAAATTAATTGGTCGGATATTTACGAAACCCTGCATTTAACAAAAG
>DAIERC010000179.1 GCA_027347125.1 Ignavibacteriales bacterium | reverse complement strand
ACAAATAAAGAACAAAGCATTCGGATCACTTCATCAGGCGGTCTTTCTAATGATGAAATAGAAAATATGAAAAAAACGGCTAAGGAACATGCTGCCGAGGATAAAAAGAAAAAAGAATCCGTTGAAGTTAAAAATCAAGCTGACAGCTTAGTCTTCCAGACTAAAAAACAGATAGAGGAATTAAAAGATAAAATTTCTCCGGATGTTAAAAGCAGGCTTGAAACCGAAATTAAGAAAGTAGAAGACGCTATTGCTACTAATAATTCGGATCAAATAAAATCGGCAACTGATTCACTTAACAAAGTATGGAGCGAAGTAGCGTCTCAGCTTTACTCGCAGGCAGGCCCTCAACCCGGTGCTACTGATCAACAGACTGCAGGCCAGCAACCCGGCGGTGAAACAAAAGCAAAGGGTGACGAAAAAGAAGTACAAGACGCTTCTTACGAAGTAGTTGACGACGAAAAAGATAAAAAAGATAAATAATTTCCCATTATTCCTCTGGCTTCTTTTTAATTAAATAAAAGAAGCCGGGGAGTTCAAGAGTTATAAATTGTTACGATAGATTAATAAATTTATTTGCAAACGTAAAGGAGAAAAAAAATGATAGAAAATAATGAAACCCTAAACATTATCGAAGAAGCAAAAGATACCTGGCAAACAACACTGGAAAATGAAAGAAACATTGTACCGTTTGTTGATATTTATGAAAACGATAATGAGTTTGTATTAACTGCAAACATGCCTGGCGTTGCCAAGGAAGATGTCCACGTAAAACTGGAGGAAGGAAGTTTGTATATTTTTGGTAAGGTAGACTACAAACAAAACCTCGAAAAGAAATACATCTTAAATGAAAATAATTTCGGTAATTATTATAGGAAGTTTAATCTTTCTGATAGTATAGACGATACAAAAATAAATGCTACCTATGAAAACGGACAGGCAATTGTAACTTTGCCGAAACACGACAGAGTAAAACCCAGAACCATCAGTGTAAAATAATTTGTAGCAAACCAAATATAAAAGCCCGCTTGCCAAGCGGGCTTTTCTTTTCCATTGGAAAATATTTCCAAATTTAACTCCGGGTAAATCTTTAAGAATTTGTATATATTTTTTTCTGCTTATTTAATAATTATCAATGTTTATTTATCTTAATAAATTAAAATTATATTTATAATTGGTTTGTATAGGTTAAATGACTGAAAGTTCAAAAAAGAATAGAATAATATTTATTGACTTAATGCGTGCGTTTGCTGTTTTGCAAATGGTACAAGGCCATACGGTGGATGTGCTTTTATCCGACAACTTTCGAGATTTAAATAACCCCATCTTTTCGTTTTGGCTGTTTATGAGGGGAATGACTGCCCCGATATTTATGTTTACCGCCGGCACTGTGTTTACTTATTTATTCAGACTTGTGAACGAGCCTTTTAAAAATAATCCCCGTGTAAAAAAGGGAATCAAAAGATTTTTGCTTCTATTTGTTCTGGGTTACCTGCTTCGTTACCCAACACCAACATTGGTTTTGTTTAACAATGTAACTGCCGATCAATGGAAAACATTTTTTGCCGTAGATGTTCTTCAACTTATTGGATTCGGAATATTATTTTTAATGATTCTTGCATACATAGCCGAGAAAACAAAACTGAGCGATTACTTGGTTTTTTCAGCAGCCGCACTTTTATTTTTTGTTCTTTATGTACCGTTTAGCCAAATTGATTGGTTAAAGTATTTACCTGCGCCGCTTGCCGGCTATTTCTATTCCGGTTCGGGTTCTAACTTCCCTTTATTTCCGTGGACCGGATACGTAGTTTCCGGGGGGGTATTGGGAAGTTATTTAGCTAAGAAACCTGATGTGTTTAAGTCGGCCAGGTTCAGCATGAATCTTTCCTTGTTCGGTATTGGTTTTATAGTTTTAGCTTTGGTCGGAAATGTAGTAGAACAATATGTTGCAAGCAGCAGCAATTTTTGGACTACAAGCCCGAACCTGATCCTTTATAGAATGGGGATTGTACTCATACTAAACTCTTTGGTATCATTTATTTCTTTAAAAGTAAATTCCATTCCAAAATTAATAATTCTGGTTGGAAGAAATACTTTATTGATTTATATTGTACACCTATCAATGTTATACGGAAGCGCATGGAACCCGGGATTAATAATTCCTTTCGGCAGGAGTTTCAGCGCGTGGTTAACTATTACTTCGGCCTTAATTATGATAACTTTAATGGTTGTTATGGTAACAATGATAAATAAATTTAAGATAAGGAATAAACAGCTTGTTACCTGACATATACATAAATTATTTTTTTTTCGAACTGTAAGGACAGTAAATGCGAAAATCATCTTCTACCAATCCTGATACAAACGAGGAAGAAAAGAAGTACGAACAATCCTTACGGCCGTTCAATCTTTCTGAGTTTGTTGGCCAATCAAAAATTACAGATAACCTAAATGTTTTTGTTTCTGCCGCTTGTAAAAGAGGAGAAGCGCTCGATCATGTTTTGTTAACCGGGCCTCCGGGATTGGGCAAAACTACTTTAGCGCATATTATTGCTCATGAGATGGGAGTAAAATTAAAAATAACCTCTGGGCCGGTTTTAGAAAAGCCGGGAGATCTAGCTGGGCTATTAACTAATCTGGAAGAGAAATCAGTCCTGTTTATTGATGAGATACATCGCTTAAGCCCTGTTGTTGAAGAATATTTGTATTCCGCTATGGAAGATTACAAACTGGATATTATGATCGATTCCGGGCCCAACGCAAGAACTGTTCAAATTAAACTTCCTCAATATACGCTTGTGGGAGCCACAACAAGAGCCGGAATGCTTACCTCGCCTTTAAGAGACAGGTTCGGGATTAAGTTCAGGTTAGATTATTACGAAGCTACCACTCTTCATAAAATAGTTCTTCGCTCGGCACATCTTCTTAATTTAAAAATTGATGAGGATGCTGCGTATGAAATTGCCAAGCGTTCCAGGGGAACCCCTAGAATTGCCAACAGACTTTTAAGAAGAACAAGGGATTTTTCCGATTTTGACAATAAAAAAATAATTGATCTTGATGTATCTAAAAAGGCGTTAAATGCTCTGGAGGTTGATGAGTTCGGCTTGGATGAAATGGATAAGGAAATTATTTTGGCAATAATTGAAAAATATAAAGGTGGCCCCGTTGGTTTAGGTACTTTAGCTGTAGCGGTTAATGAAGATGCCGGTACGCTGGAAGAAGTTTATGAGCCGTTTTTAATTCAACAGGGTTTTATACAACGCACGCCCCGCGGCCGTGAAGCCACGGAGCTTGCTTATAAACGATTCGGAAAAACCAAGTTTACCGGTAATGGCAACACACTTTTTGATTAAACAATTTTGCGCTTAAAATTATTTAATCAAATCTTATGAAACACCGGCAAAACTTTTTTCTTTTTCTATATTAAATGACATTATCATTTGATCATGCAAATTTTTTGAACCGAAATATTGCTTGGCAACAAGCGGAACAACTTCCCAAAGTATATCTTCTTTTATTGCTCTGGAATATCTTTTTATGGATAAGTCATCTGTCCGAATACATTCGTTTATTAATTCGCTGGTAGCAAAACTAATTTCATGTATGCTGTTAAGGGACTCTGGAAGAGCGTCTGCCCGGCTATCCGGGTTTCCTCCCAATCTTATTATCTCCGATTTTAATTTAATGATGTGCTCTTCTTTTTCCTGCGCATATTTTCGAAAGATAGGTTTCAATTTCTCACTTTCTGTTTTTTCCGAAGCCGCCTTAAATAAGGAGTGTTCATCTTTACAAATTGCAAGTAAATCTTTCAATACCGCAATAGTGTTTTCTCTCATGTCGTCCATTATTACCACCTATAAATTACTCGTTAAACATGGCCGTTAGTTGTTACACCCCGCACTAAAATTTAATTTCTCAATCCTCCTGAAATTTTTTTAATTATCACCGCCTTTCTGATTAGTACTCACTCAAAACTCGATATAAATATATCCGATTGATGTTTTTAAGTTGATGCTATATAACACAAAAACAGCGGAACTTTTAATGGAGATGGTTTTTTACACTAATAAGATATACGGGAAGTAAAGATTTGATCACCTTATATATAATTATTAATAATTAATTAACATAATTATAAGCAATAAAATTTGAATGAGAATTTACTTATTTGCATATTTACAGCTTTGAAATATTGAAGCTATGAGATACCTAAAATATATCCTTTATCTGTCGCCAATCTTAATTTTTATTGCTGCAATCTCCGTTCGTCAATTAAACGAAGGAGCGTTGGGTACTTATTCCAATCCTGTAAAAATTTATTTTACGCCGTCTGTTGATGCCAAACGAATTTCATTTAATGCTAAATCTTTGACAGACTATCTACATAATGAAACCGGCTATTACTTTACAACCGCCGTGCCCGCCAGTTTTATTGCGGTTGTGGAAGCTTTTGGAACGGGCAAAGCCGATATTGCCGCTATAAATACGTTTTCATATTTAATGGCAAACGCTAAATACGGCGCCGAAGCCAAACTAAGAGTTGTTCGCGAAGGCGGCGAAACAAGTTATAAGGGACAATTTATTACCCGTTTTGATTCCGGCATTAATTCGATTGAAGACATTAATAACAGAACAATGGCCTACGTCGACCCTTCATCCACCTCCGGATATATTTTGCCAAAAGCGATGCTTCAAAGCAAAGGCATTAAACCGAGCGAAACAGTTTTTGCGATGAGGCACGATAATGTAGTAACGATGGTTTATCAAGGGCAGGTTGATGCGGGTGCAACCTATTATGCGCCTCCAGACACCGAAACAGGAGAAATTATGGATGCCAGGATGAGGGTGCTTAAACAATTCCCGGATGTAGCGCAAAAAATTAAAATTATCGGATTTACTCAAGATATTCCAAACGATCCATGGGTTTTTAGAAAAGATATGAGTGAAACAATGAAAGATAAAATAATAAACGCATTGCTTAAGTTTGTAAAAACCCCGGAAGGTAAAAAATCGTTGTTCGATATTTATGATATTACCGGTTTGGTGCCCACTAAAGATAGCGATTACGACGGCCTCAGAAAATTACTTGAAGAACAGCATATCTCTTTTGAT
>DAIERC010000166.1 GCA_027347125.1 Ignavibacteriales bacterium | reverse complement strand
AGTTTTGTAATCTATAAGAAAAAGGAGCCGAATTTAAAACATTATAAGGCAGTAATACTGAAGGAAAATATTCCTGTAACGGATACTTCAGCCTCTATTATCAATCCCGAAATAGTTTCCTTGGAAAAACCCGTTTACCCGTGTGATGCGGTTAAAAATCGGGTTGAAGGTAAAGTTTCAGTTAAGCTGCTCGTAACCAAAGAAGGGAACGTTTTGGAGTCAGTTATTATAAAATCATCCGGCTCCGCAATTCTGGATTCAGCTACAATAGATTATACTCAGAAATTAAAATTTATCCCTGCCCGAAGCAACGGTAAACCGGAAAATGTTTGGCTGTTGATGGCATTTGAATATTATATTGAAAATAATTAATAACCGAAATCCGACAACATGT
Organism: Ignavibacteriales bacterium; assembly: GCA_027347125.1. Classification (GTDB taxonomy): domain Bacteria; phylum Bacteroidota; class Ignavibacteria; order Ignavibacteriales; family Ignavibacteriaceae; genus FEN-1297. The sequence goes on along the minus strand of DAIERC010000166.1, from coordinate 2,644 downwards.
TTCTGATAATGAATTAAAATTTATGAAAAAATAATCTGGTACTTTATATCTGTATCGCATCATCCGCACATTTATCAATTTTTAATCTTATAAAATAATTTTAAGTTTACACATCAATTAAACGGCATTTTGCTTTTATTCAAAAACCATATTAAAAACTTTTAAATTATTTGATGTCCAGAATTTATAACTCCGCATTCATACTGATAATTTCGATCGTCTTAATCTCTTATACATCAAAAGCCCAGGACTCATCCGGCGTTACGGTAAAAAAAACTTATTATCCTGGCGGTGTTTTAAAAACACAAGGCAATTATTTAAACGGAAAACTAAACGGTAAGTATTATGAGTATTATCCTGACGGCAAATTGTGGAAGGAATGGAATTTTGTTGATGGAAAAGAAGAGGGAAAATCAGATTGGCATTTTGAAAACGGGCTTTTAAGCATTGAATGGAATTACCGGCACGGATTGAAGCAAGGGGTATCTAAGTGGTATTATGAAACCGGCGAGCTATGGGCTGAGCAAAATTATGTTAACGGTAAGCTGGAAGATACCACGCACACTTATTATAAAACCGGCGAGCTTGAAGGCGATTGGACTTATGTGAATGGTGAACTTGATGGAGTATCCAAAACTTACTTCAAATCCGGCAAGGTAGAGGTTGAAAGAACATTTAAAGACGGTAAAGAGAACGGGCAAACCAAAGTTTATCATGAAAACGGTGTGCTTGCTCTTTCTGCAAATTTCGTAGATGGTAAACTTGTTGGCCAAGTAAAAATATACGATATGTCCGCTAACCTTCGCGTAATAGACACGTATATAAACGGCGAGCTTACAAACCGGGTTAAGTACACTTATACCGGTCAAATGGAATCGCAGGAAAAAACCGAACGCACTTATTATCCGAACGGTACACTGAAAGATGAAATACATTATAAAGACGGTAAGAAAGACGGTGTGTGCCGGGATTATTACAAAAGCGGGTTTTTAAAACACGAATGGCATTATAAGAACGATACGCTTGAAAATAATTCTTTTACATATTACGACGGCGGAGTTTTGAAGGTTTCCGCGGATTATATCAGCGGTATTCAAAAAGGCATTACCAGGACCTACTTTGAAGACGGTACTCTTGAAAGCGAAAGCAATTACGAAAACAACATTAAGAACGGGATCGAAATTGATTATTATAAAAACGGACAAATGAAAGCCGTCTTTTATAATAAAAACGGAATTCCGGATGGGGATTATAAAACGTTTTATAAAAGCGGTTTGCTGGAAACGGAAGCTAAGTATGAAAACGGTAAGATTACCGGTAAGAAAAATTATTATTACGAATACGGTGCGCTTATGAAGGTTGAAGGCTATTGGGATGGCAAAGTTGACGGATGGGTAAAAACTTATTACAAAGACGGAAAACTAAAAAAAGAAGAATATTTTATCGTCGGTAAAAAATTTAGAGAAAAAAATTACGACGAAAGCGGCCGACTAATTTCTACCTCAGGCTATTAACTTAAATATAACGTTCTGTTAACGCAAAATTCTTCCGGTGGATATAATTTATTTATTATATTTCCTCTACAAATTTTTTATTCATGTTGATGTCTGATTTTTCAGATGAGTTGTTAAGTAAAGTTTGAAGATTACAGGAATATTATAATGGGAAAAAACAATACCCCGCAAAAATTTTCAGTAGCGCTTTTGCAATTGGCGTTCGGTAAAAAATTAAATGATAATCTTAAAAAAGCTGCAGCCTGGGTGGAAAAGGCCGCTAAACAAGGTGCGCAGGTAATCTGTTTGCCTGAATTATTTAAATCTCAATATTTTTGTCAGACGGAGGATATTGGAAATTTTGAACTAGCTGAATCTATCCCGGGGCCTTCAACCGAGTTGTTTTCAAAAATCGCTAAAAAGTTTGGCGTTGTTGTTGTCGTTCCTGTATTTGAAAAAAGAGCGCTGGGTTTGTACCATAACAGCGCGGCAATAATAGATGCGAACGGACAGGTTGCCGGCATTTATAGAAAAATGCATATACCTGATGACCCTGCATTTTATGAAAAATTTTATTTTACCCCCGGTGATCTCGGCTTCAAATCATTTCAAACAAAATACGGTAACATTGGAACTCTTATTTGTTGGGACCAGTGGTATCCGGAGGGAGCCAGGTTAACCGCACTTAAAGGCGCAAGCATATTATTTTATCCCACTGCTATCGGCTGGCATCCTTATGAAAAAGCTGATCACGGAAAAGCTCAGTTCGAATCGTGGCAAACAGTACAAAGAGGGCACGCAATTGCAAACGGTGTTTATGTAGCCGCAGCAAACAGAATTGGACTAGAAAAACATGTTAAAGATTCTCCCGGTATAGAATTCTGGGGGCAGTCGTTTATTGCAGATCCGCAAGGAGTTGTAATTGCACAGGCCTCGGCCGATAAAGAAGAAATTTTAATGGCCGATGTTGATCTTGCCAGGATCGAATATATTCGGCGTAACTGGCCTTTCTTAAGGGACAGAAGGATAGATGCGTACGGTGATATCACCAAAAGATTTCTTGAATAATTAATTCAAGCATAAAATACGAAACTTCAGAAAAAAGTTTTAATATCAGCATTATGAGTAAAGTACCAAAAAATTTTATAATG
>DAIERC010000135.1 GCA_027347125.1 Ignavibacteriales bacterium | reverse complement strand
TTCGAATATATCGGCGAATCAATTTTATACGCAAATGTTAAAGAAGTGCTTGCTTTCTTAAATAATAAAAATATTAGCGTCTCTTTGTTAACAACAAAAAATCAGCAGCAAGCCGATAAGAATATCGATCACTTCGAATTGCGTAACTATTTTTCTTATGTAATGGGAAGACGCGACGGCATTGAAAATAAACCATCCGCAGAGCCGCTGCTTTTTATTTGCAATGAATTAAATGTAAAGCCTGAAGAAACATTAATGATTGGCGATACGGAATTGGACATTCAGTGCGGGAAAAACGCAGGCGCCAGAACGTGCGCAGTTTTATATGGCTACCGATCAAAAGAAATATTAGCGGAAGAAAAACCTGATTACGTCATTTCAAATATTTCGGAGCTAAAAAGAATAATTGAAAACTCCAACGGTAAACAGAATTAAACCGCTGTCTACCAATTTAGCTGTTGATAGAATGTTTTGTAAACAACAGATGTTTTTGTCCCGATTTATGTGTGTTAAAAAATTGTAATCTTTTCCTAAATTCGTTTTTGTTATTGATATGATATTCCGAAACTATTTAATTTATATCGCGGAATATTCTTTAACCCAGATATCAAACTTTTTACCGGGGTGGTATAATGAAATTTAAATTGCTTTTAATTGCTTTGTCCTTCTTTGTTTTATTTGCCGGGCAAGATTTTGCGCAACCGGTTAAAAGACCGAAACTAGTTGTGGGCATTGTTATTGACCAGATGAGATATGATTATTTATATAAGTTCAAACCGTATTTCGGTAAAAATGGTTTTAATAAATTGATGAACGACGGTACAAACTTTACTTATGCCCATTTTAATTATGTGCCTACTTTTACCGGACCCGGTCACACATCAATTTATACAGGAACAACACCTTTTTATCATGGTATTATTGCGAATGACTGGTATAACAAAGCTTCTGGAAAGATGATTTATTGTGTGCATGATAAAAATGAAAAAAGCATCGGCAGCAACGATAACGAAGGAGCGATGTCTCCAAAGAGACTTGAAGCAACAACCATAACAGATCAATTAAAACTGGCTACCAACGGGGCGGCAAAGGTTATTAGTATTTCGTTAAAAGACAGAGCTGCCATTCTTCCGGGCGGGCACATGCCTAACGCGGCTTATTGGTACGACGGAAAAACAGGCGATTTTATTACTTCATCCTATTATCTAAATGCCCTGCCTGATTGGGTTAACAAATTTAACGCTAGAAAATTAGCCGATAAATATCTTTCCGGAGAATGGACGTTATCTCTGCCGGTGTCAGATTATCAAATTACCGCTCCGGATAATTCTCCATATGAAAAAGATGTTTTTTCCGAAGGCAAAACTTCTTTTCCACATTCGTTTAATAACGTAAAGCCGGGTGAAAAATACGGCGCTCTCGAATCAACTCCGTACGGAAATCAAATTGTTGAAGAGTTTGTAAAAGCCGCTATTGAAAACGAAAAACTCGGTAAAGGGAAAGAAACCGATTTTCTCGCAGTCAGTTTTTCTTCAACCGATTACATAGGTCATTCATACGGGCCGAATTCCTTTGAAGTTGAAGATACTTATATAAAATTAGATTCCCAGATCGCCGACTTAATTAAGGAACTCGATGAGAAAGTAGGCAAAGGCAATTACGTTTTATTTCTTACGGCCGATCATGCAGTTTTAATGACGCCGGGTCTTTTAAAAGAAAGAAGATTGCCTACGGGCGGATTGGGCTATAAATCGGCGGATGATTCTCTTAAAGCCTTTACTGCAAGAACTTTTGGTAACGAAAAAATTATCGCTAATTTTTCCAACAGTCAGATTTTTTTAGATAGAAAAATAATTGAAGCAAAAGGGCTGGACATTCACAAAGTGACAAGACAAATAGCTGATTACCTGAGAGATAATTTCCCCGAAATTGCATCGGTGTTTACAAGAGATGATTTACAAAACCAAACACCAAGCCGCATAACAACAAACTTAACTTTAAACGGCTTTAATCCCGAACGGTCCGGCGATATTGCGTTTACATTACAACCTGGATACTTGCTTAGCTTCATGGATAAAGGAACCACACACGGAGCGCCTTATAATTACGATACTCATGTGCCAATGCTTTTTTACGGATGGCATATTCCGAAGCAAACAATTAATACGCCTGTTTATGTAGTGGATATTGCTGCTACAATTGCCGATTTGTTAAAAATTCAGGAACCGGATGCATGCATCGGTATTCCTTTGATAAAATAGAATTTGAAATTCCGGTTTCTTCTACGCAGATGGAGGAAACTGGAAACTCCGGCTTTTTACCTCTTTTGCCATTCAACACAAATCATTTACCGCTTGTATAAACTTCCTGAAATATTCTTGACAAATCTTAAAATTTGCCGTAAGTTTGGAAACCCTAAAAACAATTATGGTTTCCTAAGTATAAAATCCTTTGTTTTGAATCAAAATCGAGGGGAGAAATACTTAGAAAAGGAAACTAAGTAAACGTAACAAGTTTTTTGTGTGGAAAGGTCAAAAAAAATGTCAGAAGAAAATGAAATAAAAGAGCGAATATTAAACAAAGCGGAAGAGATGTTTTTGCAGTATGGTTTTTCTAAAGTAACCATGGATGAAATCGCATCCGGACTGGGGATGAGCAAAAAAACTCTGTACAAATTCTTTTCCGGTAAGGAAAACCTGGTTAGAGAGTTGATTAAAAACCGGCAATGTGAAACCGAAAATAATATTAATCTAATATGGGCGGATAAAGAACTGGACTTTGTCGGTAAGTTAAGAAAAATGATGAATTACATCGGTAAACAATCCTCCAAGATAAAGGGACCGTTGTTTGACGACCTCAGGAAAAGTATGCCGGAGATTTGGACTGAGGTACACGATTTTAAGAAAATTAAAGGTCTGGAAAAAGCCACTGAACTATTTAAAAAGGGAATTGAAAACCACGTCTTCCGCGAAGACGTAGCGCAGGACATGGTGCTTTTAATTTATACCAGCGCAATACAATCTATAATGAATCATGAAACGCTAGCACAGCTCCCAATTTCGGCGAACCAGGCAATAGAAGCAATATTCACCGTGATATTCGAAGGTATTTTAACTGAAGAAGGACGGCATAAATATATATCGTATCAACCTGATGATAATAACAACAAGGAGAATAACTAGGATGAGAACAAGTAAATATATGTCGAAGTTATTAATTCTTTTTTCGATTATGTTCTCAATGCAACTGTTTGCTCAGGAACAAAAATCTTTAACATTAGAGCAAAGTTTACAGATGGGACTTCAAAACAGTAAACAAATTCATGCGTCTTTAATGAAAGTAAGAATTGCAAACGCGCAGGCAAGCGAAGTAAACACATCAAGACTGCCCTCGTTAAATTTCGGCGCTTCATATACAAGGTTGAGTGATATACCCCCGTTTTCGGTGAATACGCCGTTCGGCAATTTTGTGCTTTCACCTTCTATACTTGATAACTACAATTTGAAATTAAGTTTGCAGCAGCCCTTATTCACGGGCTTCAAACTACAAAGCAGTTACGACGCTGCCAAGCTTAATGCTTCTGCTGCCGATCAGGATTATACAAAAGACGAACAGGATCTGTTTTTAAATATTAAAAACGCTTATTGGACTTTGTATAAAGCAATAAAAATAAAAAAAGTTCTCGATGAAGATATTCAAACCGTTAATGCGCATTTAGAAGATGTGCAAAACTTCTTTAAACAGGGCCTGGCTACTCAAAATGACGTGCTAAAAGTACAGGTTCAACTTTCACAGGTACAATTACAGCAAATTGACGCGATGAACGGTGTTAGGCTGGCAATGCTCAATTTAAATAATGTTATAGGGCTTCCTTTATCTACCGAAATTAAATTACATGACAGCGTATCGGTTGACGATTTAAATAACCAGATGAATAAAAGTATTGACCAGTTTGTGGAAGAAGCGATGAAAAACCGTCCCGAACTTAAGGCAATGAAATTAAGAGTGGACGCTACAGGCAAAGGAGTAACGGCGGCAAAGGGAGATTGGTACCCGCAGGTATTTCTTTCCGGTGAATATGATTACGCCAAACCTAATCAGAGGCTTTTACCAACACAAAATAAATTTTACGGAACATGGAACGTAAGCGTCGGCGTTTCGTATAGTTTATGGAACTGGGGCGCAACAATAGATAAAACACAACAGGCCGAAGCAGGGTTTGAGCAGGCGAAAGATAATTTAAACCTGTTTAAAGATGCCGTAACTCTTGATGTAAACCAGAGTTATTACAACCTGGTGAAATCGCGCGAAAAAATAATCGTGGCACGGCAAACCGTAAAGCAGGCAGAAGAAAATTACAGGATTACGGATGAAAAATTTAAACAGGGATTAACTCTAAACTCTGAGTTGCTCGATGCGGAAGTAGCGCTTACACAGGCAAGAACTGATTATGTTCAAGCATTGGCAGACTATGAACTGTCTATTGCAAAAATGGATAGAGCAATTGGAATAAAATAATTTAATTATAAGGAAAACTAAAATGAAGAATATAAAAATTATATTATCGATTATTGTTGTGGCAGCGGTTATGATTGCTGTTTTACTTCATAACAGGGCAAAAATTAAAGCCGCGGAAAGCGTTGATAAAATAGATGTGTACCCGGTTAATATAGATACGGTGGAATCAAAATATCTTACAGACCATCTTAATCTTGTCGGTACAATCCAGGCCAATAATGATGTTCCCATTGTTGCCGAAGCTCAGGGCAAGGTTACCAAAGTAATGGCCTCGGTAGGCGATTATAAAAAAGCCGGTGCTACTTTAATTCAACTTGATGATGTACTTGAACAGGCCGCTTTTAAAACGGCTGAAGTAAACTATCGCAAAGCGCAAAAAGATTATGAACGGTACCAATCTCTTTACTTACAAAAATCGGTAACCGATTCTCAACTGGAGGGCGCCAAGCTTGCCATGCAATCTGCCGAAGCGCAATATATTACTACAAAAAAAGCATATGAAGATACAAAAATTATTACGCCCATTTCGGGTATTGTAACGTCTAGAAATGTTGATCTTGGAAATTATGTATTGAACCACTCGGTTGTTGCCGAAGTAATAGATATAGCTACCTTAAAAGTACAGCTAAATGTTTCGGAGCAGGACGTATTTAATTTAAAAGTGGGTGACAAAGTTCAGGTTACTACAGATGTATATCCTGGAGTTGCTTTTGAGGGAAGAATAAAAACCATTTCCGATAAAGGAGATGCGGCGCATACTTACCCGGTTGAAGTTGACCTTCCGAACAACAGCGCTCACCCGTTAAAAGCAGGCATGTTTGCGCATGTTACTTTTAACTCTGTTTCAAAAAGCAAAGAACTTATAATTCCCCGCGATGCATTATTGGGGAGCGTTAAAGATGCGCAGGTATATATAGTTGAAAACGGTGAAGCAAAATTGCGCAATCCCGTAATCGGAAGTACATCCAACAATTATTTGGAAGTTGTTTCCGGCTTGAATGCGGGGGATGTTATTATTGTGAACGGTCAGAATAATTTAAAAGAAAATTATAAAGTGAAGATTATAAAGTAAACTATTCAACACCTAGTTGGTTTGAAAAGAGAAACAGAGATTAAGGAGATTTTAAGATGACAATTACAGAACTATCCATTAAACGTCCCTCTCTTGTCGTCGTAGTTTTTTCGGCGCTTGTAATACTGGGAATATTCAGCTATACGCAGCTGAACTATGAATTGCTTCCCAAGATTACTCCGCCGGTTATTACAATCGCTACGATGTACCCCGGGGCATCGCCGAATGAAGTTGAAACATCGGTAACAAAACCAATTGAAGATGCGATTTCCACACTTGACCAAATAGACAATGTTACTTCAACTTCCGGTGAAGGAGTATCGTTTGTTGTTATTCAGTTTCAGCAAAATGCAAATATCGACGTGCAGCTTGAAGGGGCCCAGAGAAAAGTAAATCAAATAATAAACACTTTGCCAACAGACGTGAAAACGCCGGTCTTATCAAAATTTGCTCTTGATGAATTGCCGGTGCTACGAATGGGCGTTACAAGCACGATGCAGCCCAAAGAATTTTATCAATTTGTTGTAGATAGAATTCAGCCGCGCATTTCAAAAATAGCGGGCGTTGGGCAGATAACGCTTGTAGGCGGCGAAGAAAGAGAAATAAAGGTTAATCTAAACGCTGACAAAATACGCGCGTACGGTTTGTCGGTGCTGCAGGTATTGCAGGTTATACAATCTTCAAATTTGGACTTTCCGGCCGGTAAAATTGATAACGGCAGCAGCCAGTATATCGTGCGCCTTGCAGGCAAATTTTCTTCACTTAATACATTGCGAAATTTAGTTGTTGCGCATTTACCGAACGGAAGCAACATACATCTTTCTGATGTGGCGGAAATTGAAGACGGTATAAAGGATCCAGAAAGCATGAGCAGAATTAACGGCGTTTCATCAATAGGTATGCTTGTGCAAAAACAAACAGACGCTAACTCGGTTGATGTAAGCAACCTGGTAAAACAAGAATTGAAAAAAATTGAAAACGATTACAAAGAATATAAAGTTAATTTTAATATTGCACAGGATGAATCTAGGTTTACTATCGATGCTGCTAACGGCGTTAAGTTTGACCTGGCTCTTGCGGTTATACTTGTTGCGATTGTTATGTTATTGTTCCTTCACAGCGTTAGGAACTCTTTTATTGTAATGCTGGCAATTCCATGCTCTCTTATTTCCACATTTACGATAATGTTAATTTTAGGGTATACACTAAACCTGATGACTTTGCTGGGGCTTTCTCTTGTTGTAGGATTTCTAGTTGACGATTCAATTGTTGTGCTTGAAAATATTTATCATCATCTTGAAAAAGGTGAAAATAAAAAAGAGGCGGCGCTAAAAGGGAGAAGCGAAATAGGATTTGCGGCTCTTGCCATTACTATGGTTGACGTTGTAATCTATGTTCCGCTTGCGTTAACCGGCGGTTTGGTAGGAAACATATTAAAAGAGTTTTCGGTTGTAGTTGTAATATCAACTCTTCTAAGCTTGTTTGTTTCATTTACGGTTACACCTTTGCTTGCCTCTAGAATAAGTAAACTGGAAAGATTAACAAAGAGGACCATAATAGGAAGATTTGCGCTGTGGTTTGAAAGCGGCTTTAACAAGTTGACCGACAATTATATCGGCGTATTAAAATGGTCTCTCGGCAACAAGAAAAAAGTTATCGCGGTTGCTCTAATTCTTTTCTTTGCATCTTTCGCGCTTATCCCTTTGGGATTTATCGGCGCGGAATTTATGACGCAAACAGATCAAGGCGAATTTGCC
>DAIERC010000118.1 GCA_027347125.1 Ignavibacteriales bacterium | reverse complement strand
TGGGTTGCTACTGCATATCTCCTTGTGTTTGCAATTATGCTTCCTACTTCAGGCTGGATTGCCGACCATTTCGGTTATAAAAAGACCTATGCAACCGCCCTCGGTCTTTTTACTGTTGGTTCGCTTCTATGCTCCTTATCCTGGAACGAATCTGCTCTTATTTTTTTCCGGGTAATTCAAGGCGCAGGTGCCGGTTTAATGATGCCTGTAGGCATGGCAATAGTGATGAGAGAATTTCCGCCTGAACGGCGCGGCGTCGCTCTCGGATTCTGGACAATTGCTGCGGCGGCTTCCGTATCGCTTGGGCCAACACTCGGCGGATACTTGATAGATAATTTTGCATGGCATGCTATTTTTGATGTGAATGTCCCTGTGGGCATAATAGGAGTTTTTGCAACCCTGGTTATACAGCGGGAATATAAAACCGCAAAGAAACAAAAATTTGATCTTGTAGGATTTATTTCGATGTCTGTTTTCCTCAGCGCGCTTTTAATCGCTCTGTCTGACGGTACTGCAGACTGGAATACCGGCGGATGGACTTCGCCTTTTATTATTACATGTTTTACAATTTCATTAATTGCGTTTGTTATATTCATGATAACCGAATTAAATATTCGACATCCATTAATTGATCTAAGCTTGCTGAAAAATTTCAACTTCGCAATGGCAAATATCATCTTGTTCATTTTTGGGATGGGTATGTTCGGCAGTACATTTCTTCTTCCGCTTTATTTGCAGAACGGGCTCGGATATACTGCTTTCCAGGCCGGTTCTCTCTTCTTGCCGATTGGTTTTTTACAAGCATTAATGTCGCCGATAGCAGGGAACTTTGCCGATAAGATAAATCCTAAAATCCCGGCGTTTATCGGAATTGTTCTTTTGGCGGCAAGTCTTTTTGTTAACCATTTTCTTTCTCTTTATTCTGAAACGGCTTCAATAATGATTTCACTTTACTTGCGCGGGCTGGGTATGGGATGGATATTTACACCTTTGAGTACGATTGCACTTTCCGGAATTCCAAGGGAACGCATGGCGCAGGCATCCGGGCTTTATAACGTACTTAGGCAAATAGGCGGAAGCTTTGGCGTTGCTATTATGGGCACTCTTTTAACCGACAGAACTATTTTTCATACAACAATATACGGACAGGCAATAAATCAATATTCTCCGGTTGCAAAAAATATTCTTTCCGGGTTAGCAAGATTTTCACAGCAAGCTGTCGGGGGGACTAACGCAGTATCTGCTATGCGGGCTAATGCTCTAATGGTTTACAATTTAAGTCAGCAGGCTTTTGTATCGGCGGTTGACGATGATTTCTTTATAGCAGCATTAATAACCATACTCTGTATTATTCCGATTTTATTTTTACGCTACAAGAAGAAAAAAGGACCTGCACAAAAGATTGTAACGATGGATTAATCCGGTTTGTTAAGCGGTAAATTTGTTTGAAATATTTTTAATCATTTTGAATTTCAGTAATAACTATTATAGGCGATAAAATAATGAAATTTTATTTTAATGTAATGACAGCAATTATAATTTTTTTAATAGCTACAACTGCGTTTGCACAACCAGTTCAAACCGATTCCCTTTCACTGAACCAAGCAATAAAAATGGCTATAACCAATCAGCCTTTGGTTCAACAAGCTGAAGAACAGATTTATGCAGCCGAAGCAAAAACAAAGCAGCAAAAAACTTTTTACCTTCCGAATGTTGAAGGAGATGTTTCTTACACGCGCATCGGGCCAATTCCGTCTTTCGCCTTCGGCGGCTCGGTTTTGGATTTAGCACCGGCTAACAACTACGACGCACATGTTATCGCTTCTCAGCTTCTTTACGATTTTGGCAAAAGAGATGCGCTTGTTGAGCTTTCTAAAAGTTTTAAACTTTCAAGCCAAGACAAAGTAAAGCTTATCCAAAACAACCTTGCTTACCAAACTGCACGAGCTTTTTATACAATAATATTTTTAGAAAAAAGCATCCAAGTAAAAGATGAACAGCTCAACACTTTAAACAAGCACATTGAAATTGCTATGAAAAAAGTACAAAGTGGAAGCGCTACCGATTTTGACGTGCTTACTACAAAAGTTAGGGTAGCCGCTGTTCAAAATCAAAAAATAGATTTGGAAAACTCTTTAGCAAAAGCCAAAATTTATCTAAAAAGTTTAATGGGATGGCCTTCGGGCAAAGAGCTGAAACTTACAGGACAATTTACCGTTAATTCATTAAACTTAAATTCCGAAGATTTAATAAACGAAGCATTTAGCAAACGCCCCGAGCTAAAGCTTGCCGAAGACACCGAAAAAAGTGCGGTGCTGAACAAGCAGGTTATTTCTTTAGAAGATAAGCCGATGGTTAATTTAATAGCTAGTTACGGATTAAAAAACGGTTTTGAACCTAACCTGGATGTTCTAAGAGGAAACTGGGCAGCAGGTATAAATGCACAGATTCCCATCTTCAACGGTAACCTTAAAGACGCTAAATTAGAGGAAGCGGATGCAAATATAAAAACCTCGTCTATAAAAATTCTGGAGCTTAGAAGAAACATTAAAGCGGACGTTGAACAGGCCGTTGCGGATATAAATTCGGGCAAAGCAAAAATTGAAACTGCAAAGCTGCAAGTAGCTCAGGCAACAGAAGCTGTTTCGAGAGCACAAATTCAATATCAAAACGGCGTAATTACAAATTTAGATTTGATCGACGCAGAAACATCTTTAACCGAAGCTGAGTTGCAATATGTTCAAGTCCTTTACAACAACGTCCTAAACTCTTATGAACTTGATCAGGCCCTGGGGAATAAAACCTGGTGATTATAAAAATATATGTGGTAAAAAAATGGCGAAGCCCTTACGGACTTCGCCATTTTTTTTAATGAGAGTTAGAAAATTATTTTTTTAATGCAAGAGTGGTTACTTCACTGGCAACTTTCCATGTACCGTTTTCTTTTACCAAAGTAAAGAAACCCGACTGCGATAATCTTGCATCGGTTATTTCTACTTTTGCCATCGCGGTATTTCCGTCAACATCAACCGAACTAACGGTAACATTTCTTGCCCATCCGCCCTGCTGGCGATTTTTAACACGATCAACCAGTTGGGAAGCAGTAAGATTATCCATTTTGTTGGTTATTGAATTCAATGTAACAACTGCACCGTTAGATATAATTGCTTTTGAAAGATCGTTTGCATTCTGTGTATCTATACTTTTAACGAAGCTTGAAATAGTTTGCTCAATATCCCCTTTATCTTCTTTAGCAGGGTTTTCACCCGCGTTAATTGCAATAGTTAAAAATAAAATGGAGAAAACAGTCAGTAAAAACTTATAGGATTTCATTATATCACCTTTAATTTTTTATTTTTTAAGTAATACAAAACATCATGTTAATTTGTATTTTTCCAATGCCTAAAAATATAGGATTGCCTTAACTTTATATTACGAATTATTAATAGCGGTAATATTATTACATGAGCGGTATATATACTAAATAAGTCGTTTTTTTAATAAAAAAAGTAAATATTTTGGTGGTGGCAAGCTTTCTGTTTTGCCGTGGGAAACAAATTGATTTTGAAAATAAATTAATTTGGATGTATATTACTTTCGATTAAAAAAACACCTTAAACCATCCGGTCTATATTAGCGGCTTAAGATGTATGGTGTAACCTTAAAGGTTAAATAAAAATTAAAACCATACACGGAGAACTAAGCCATGAAAACTTTTATTCTACTTACCAAACTTTCTTCCGAAGTTTCCAAACAATTAAAAGACAGGGCTAAGCTCGGCAGACAATGGTTAGAGCAGGTAAAAGCCAAATGCCCCGAAGTAAAATTTATAGTTCACTATGCTCTTTTAGGGCCATATGATTTTTTAGATATCTATGAAGCCCCCGATGAGGAAACTGCGGCCAAAGTTTCAATGATAAGCACTTCAAACGGCGCTTTTCAGGCGGAGAGTATTGTAGCAATTCCGTATAAACGTTTTCTTGAACTTACTAAAGAAGTGGAAGAAAATATCAACAACCTGGTCTAATAAAAAACCAGAGAGTTTGATTATATACACGGAAATTTTTTTTCTTGAAAAGAGAAACAAAAAAAATACAAGGAGGTAATTATGCCGGTAAGAAAACTTAAAGAGTTTCTGGACAGTAACAATATAAAATATGTTACTATCAGTCATTCGGCAGCATACACCGCTCAAGAAATTGCTGCATCAGCGCATATACCGGGAAAAGAGTTGGCTAAATCCGTTTTAATAAAAATTGACGGAAAAATGGCTATGGCTGTTTTACCCGCTTCCGATAAA
>DAIERC010000108.1 GCA_027347125.1 Ignavibacteriales bacterium | reverse complement strand
TTTATATGCGACTAAAAATGTAATGTCCGGCGAAGGCGGAATAATCACGACGAACGATGACACGATCGCTGAACAATGCAAACTGATTCGCAATCACGGTATGAAACGCCGCTATTACCATGATATGATCGGTTATATCTTCAACCGTACCATCATAATATAAAACTTTTCCAAGGTCATCATAAATACATTTCGCATTTTCTCTTACGATAATTTCTTTGCCGTTTTTCTTTACCCACTTTGCCTGCAGACCTATAATTTCTCCTTTGCCTTCAATGTTTCTCTTAAATTCTTCCCTTGAATAATCATGTTCGGAATAACCTTCTTCTTCGAGGTTACGTTTTGTTAATTCTTCAAAACTATCGTAACCAAGCATTTTTACAATTGCCGGGTTGGCCAATAAGATTTTGCCGCCGGGGGTAGTACGGTATATTCCGATCGGCGCATTCTCAAATAAATCTTTAATCCTGCTTTCGGAGTTTCTTAACGCGTTTTCAAATTTTTTGCGTTCGTTATTTTCAAATTCCAGCACCTGGTTGGCTTTTGCCAGTTCGGCAGTTCTTATTTCTACTCTTTCCTCCAAACTTTTTTGCATATCAACAAGCTCTTTTTCGAGGCGTTTCCTTTCTCTTAAATCCCGCCCGAGCAATAAGTATGCTTTTTCGGTTCCCAAATTATTTTGCATAACCGATGAAGTTGCAGAAATTGGAATTTCTTCATTGCCGTTTGTTTTTGCGTAAAGCTCCATTTCGAGGTTTATATTACTTAATAACGCTTTACCAGCCGGGGCATTATTCATTCTGAAAAAAAAGTCGATTTTTTTCCCAAGCATTTCTTCTTCGTTAAAACCGGAAACATTTAGAAACGAATCGCTGGTCAACAAAATTTCTTCATCCTGGTTAAAGATTATAAAATAATCAGGTGTCGCGGCAAATATTCTTTTAATCGCATCGACCGGTTCTATTAAAAAGGATTTGTACTTTGATATTCCAACAGCCAGAAAGAAGCTGCTTACAACAAACATAAAAGAATTTATAGGAGGGATATCATAACCCAACTGCGGTAAAACAGCTTTCGATAAAACACCGCTTACCACGGGAATTGCAACGCCGGAAAAAACCAGCAGCAGTTGATTTCTTTTGTTCTTATTGGTTTGAATAAAATAATGTTTAATTACTATAACCCATGAGGTAATTCCGCAAACGGCAAAATATAATGTTATAAAAAATGACAAGATATTATCAGAAGGAATGAACCTCCAGCCGAACCAGCTTTGCGCTAAACCTGAATATAATAAATCTGTAAACACATGAAGGCCGGCAATTATAAACGCGGGCGCCCAAAGCAAATAATTTGCAATTTTGTTTTTATCCATACGGCTGTTTGTTAAAGCCATAACAAATTGCAAAAATATTGCGGGGAAAAACGGCCATAGTATTGATATCTTTTGCCAGAAAGTTGCCCATGCAATATCGGGTGCCGTTATAAAAAAATATTCGCAGAGTGAAGTGTAAATAACAAGGAGTGTATTAATAAAAAATATTTTATTTATTCTGCTGTAAGAATCTTTAGCGAAAATATAGCTGCCGATTAAAGCGGCTATTAACATTCCGAGAATATCTATAAAGGCAAATAATCTCATTCTTTAAATCTCTTTACAGCAAAGATCTATTTTAAATAGAACCTTATTTGATCCGCGCTAAAACCAGTGAACATCTTTATCGTTAGATATGCGTCTTTGTCCGCCCTTTTATAATATGACGATCATAATATAAAAATATTTTAGCCATATATGCAAAAGCTTTACCCGGACGGAATAAAGCAAGATTAGCGTATACGAGGCAACGAATATATATATTTATTATTTTTACCGCGTGGTTTTTAGACGAAGTTAATTGGCAGAACACTGGCGTAGAAATATTACCTAATGCCCTATTGTAAAACCTCTTCAGAATAATAAATGGTTTAAAGATAAAACCGGTTGTAAAATCATCAATTAAATCGAGTAATTATTACCGTTACAAAAATTTTCACGGTAGATATTTCCACTAAAAAGATTTTGTTATGCTACGTCTTTTAGTTTTTTCTTTTCGTTAGATGATAAAACTTTCTCCAGGTCTATTAAAGTTATTAACCTGTCTTCCAGTTTGCCGACTGCCATAATAAAATCTGAATTAACCCCGGAAACTATTTCCGGCGGGGCTTCGGTAATGTTTGTCGGTATTCTTAGCACTTCTTTTACGGCGTCAACTATGAAACCAACGGTATTGCCCGATACTTCAACAACTACAATCCTGGTGTTTTTGTCGTGTTCTTTCCTATTCATACCAAGCCTGCTTCTAAGGTCTATAACCGGTATAACCCTTCCTCTTAAATTAACAACGCCGTCAACAAACGAAGGCGCATTGGGAACTTTGGTAATTTGAAGCATTCGATTAATTTCTTGAACATATAAAATGTCAACCCCGAACTCTTCGTTACCGATGGTGAAGCTAACTAACTGAAGCAATTCCGAAGATTCTTTTTTTTCTTCTTCCAAAGTTGCCATATTCTCACTCCTGAATTTTTAAAGTAACTGTTAAGAAAAATTTTTCGCCATCTTAATTATCGAATCAACAATGGAAAATTTTAGCCCGGTTGAAAGGAATTTAAATAGAAGGAATACTTTGCCCTTAAATTTTGCTCGGCTTATCAATAATAAGGAGAAGAAGATTTGATAATATTAAGATGTTGGCCATTAATAGCCATTCAGATTGTATTATTTTGGTGCATGTATGATTATCACATAATCTTATTCTGCAATTATGTGAATTCAACCCAAATTAAGAACCATCCGTTTGGTATTATTATTGATAAAATAATGCATTGTAATAATTATATGCTATTTATTAAAAAGGGAGACGCTATTCCACCGTTTCGGGAAATAATGTATTTTATCGTGTTAAGTTTTTCCGGTTGTAGAAACAATGAGTAAGATTAAAATCCTTATAGTAGAGGATGAGGCCGATATCGGCGAATCGATAAAATTGACTCTTGAGGAAAGAGGTTACTCGGTAATAAATATTGTAGCAACAGGCGAGGAAGCAATTGATATTATCAAATCAACCGAGGTAAACCTTGTTCTGATGGATATTGTTTTAAACAGCGAAATGCCCGGTACGGTAGCCGCAAAGCATATAAAAACTTATATTGATATCCCTATTATATTTCTATCCGCATACTTTAACGAATATACACTTGAACAGGCTAAAGCATCGCAGCCGTTCGGATATATTTTAAAACCGTTCAACGAACGGGAATTGTACGCAACCATTGAGATGGCCGTTTACCGCGATAGGATGGAAAAGGAAAAAGCGCGCGTACATCACTTGCTGGAAGTATCAAACAAAATTTACTCCCACCTAAATAAAAACATGAACCGCACGGATCTGCTTTCAATTATTTGTAAAAATTTTACTGCACCGCCGGACTACTGTGCTTCGTTTATATTATTGCTCGACGATATGAATAATATTTCGGAATCGGCGGAGGAAGGATTGGAAGAAAATTTTTCAGCATTGTCTCA
>DAIERC010000105.1 GCA_027347125.1 Ignavibacteriales bacterium | reverse complement strand
TGTTTGTTCTCAGTTTACCAGAACATTATTTGAAAGAAAAATTTTTTAAAAGAGGTTTAATAAAACTATGGAGAAGTTAAAATTAAATGATTATCGATTTTTTGATTCAGATGAAAAAATCCGGAGCGTTGCGTATGAGTTGTATAACGGTGTAAGAAATTTACCAATCATAAGTCCGCACGGGCACGTAGATCCTGAGATATTGGCTGGTAATAAACCATTTCCTGATCCCACCGAATTATTTATTGTTCCGGATCATTACATTCATAGGATGCTTTATTCGCAGGGAATAAAATTAGAATCACTTGCAATACCAACAATAGACGGTACACCGGTTGAGCAAGACCATAGAAAAGTATGGCAAATATTTGCCGATCATTTTTATCTTTATAGCGGAACCCCCACTGGCGCATGGCTAAGGCACGAATTTTCGGAAGTATTCGGAATAACTGAAAAGTTGAACTCCGAAAATGCCATGCGAATTTATGATCAGATCCAGGAAAAATTACGCTTGCCGGAATTTTTACCCAGAACGCTTTTTAAAAAATTTAATATCGAAGTTTTAACAACCACAGACGGCGCGGGTGATTCTCTTGACGCTCACAAAAGAATTCAAAATTCTGGCTGGGACGGCAAAGTTGTTCCTTGTTTTAGGCCGGACGGAACAGTAAATATAACATGGAAAAATTGGAAGAAAGAAATTGAATATCTAAGCAAAGCCTCATGCATTGAAGTAAATTCATTTGCCAGTTATATAAAGGCTATTGAAAATAGAAGAGAGTTTTTTAAATCCATGGGCGCTGTTTCCACCGACCAGGGAGTTAAAAGCCCTTATACGCATAAACTTTCTGAAGCCGAAGCCGACGCCATTTTTCAGAGAGCGCTAAAAGGAAAAGCATCAGAAGAAGACGAAGCATTATTTACCGCAAACATGCTTATGGAAATGGCACGCATGAGTGTTGAAGATGGCCTGGTAATGCAAATTCACCCAGGGTCTTTAAGAAATCATAATGCTATTATTTATGAGAGATTTGGACTTGACAAAGGTTGCGATATTCCGATGCAAACAGAGTACACCAGAAACCTATACGAATTACTTAACAAGTATGGTAATGATTCTAACCTTACTATTATTGTTTTTACTTTAGACGAAACTAATTACTCAAGAGAATTAGCGCCTTTAGCCGGTCATTATCCCGCAATGAAGCTTGGGCCGTCATGGTGGTTCCATGATAGCATTGAAGGTATGACAAGGTTTAGGCAGCAGGTTACCGAAACTGCCGGTATCTTTAACACGGTTGGCTTCAATGATGATACAAGAGCTTTTCTGTCAATTCCGGCTAGGCACGATCTTTCAAGAAGAGTAGATTCCAACTTCTTGGCCGGATTAGTTTCTAGACATATAATTGACATGGATGAAGCCAAGATTCTGAGTCGCAATTTAGCTTATGAACTCGTAAAGAAAGCATACAAATTATAATCTAAAAATAATTTTATGCGCTTGTTTTAGTGCCGTTAATTTTAATTTGATTAACTAACAAGAGGGACGTATAATGCAAAATTCGAAAATGAATTCCGGATCTCCCGGAGTCATGTTAGGTGAAGAAAAAAACAAAATGAGCAACTATCGCTGGACTGTTGTTGCTCTTCTATTTTTTGCTACTACAATTAATTATATCGATAGAAACGTTCTCGGAATATTAAAACCCACACTTCAAGCAAAAATAGGATGGTCGGAAGCAGATTTTGGCTTTATTATTGCTGCGTTTACGCTAGCATATGCATTAGGACAAGCTTTCTTTGGACGCTTGATAGATAAATATGGAACTAAATTTAGTTATTCAATTTCGGTAGCCGTTTGGAGCTTTGCAGCTATGGGACATGCATTTGCGTGGACGCCTGTGGAATTCGGAGTTGCAAGAGCTTCTTTGGGATTAGGTGAGTCGGGTAACTTTCCGGCAGCAATAAAAGGTACTGCAGAATGGTTCCCGAAAAAAGAAAGAGCTTATGCCACAGGTATTTTTAATTCTGGTGCAAATATAGGCGCAGTTTTCGCGCCAATTGTTGTTCCGTGGTTAACTTTAACATACGGTTGGGAAAGCGCATTTGTTGTTACCGGTGCACTCGGCTTAATATGGCTGGCCTTCTGGCATTTTATTTATGAGGTACCTGAAAAACACAAAAAGATCAACCAGGCCGAATTAGATTATATTTTAAGTGATAAAGAAGAAGTAGTAAAAGCAAAAATTCCATGGATAGAACTTTTGAAATACAGACAAACATGGGCTTTTGTTATAGGTAAATTTTTAACTGATCCGATTTGGTGGTTTTATTTGTATTGGTTGCCCGACTTTTTGGACAAAAAATATGGTTTGAACTTAACAAATATTGGATGGCCATTGATTATAATTTATACTATGACGAGCATCGGCAGTATTGGCGGAGGGTGGATGTCTGGTAAATTTATAAACCTGGGTTGGTCAATAAACAAGGGAAGAAAAACAGTAATGTTGATATGCGCGTTGCTAATTGTTCCGATCGTTTTTGCTTCAACCGTATCGTTGTGGGTTTCAGTCGGTTTAATTGGGTTAGCGGCGGCATCTCATCAAGGATGGTCAGCAAATATTTTTACAACCGCGTCTGACATGTTTCCCAAGAAGGCGGTTGGCTCTATTGTTGGCTTAGGAGGCACCGCAGGTGCAGCTGGCGGCGTTGTATTCCAGATAGTTACCGGCCTAGTTTTGCAATATACACAATCGTATTTGCCGTTATTTATTATTTCAGGTTCGGCATATTTAATCGCTTTGGCTATTTTCCATTTTTTAGTACCTAAAATGGAACCGGTTGATCTTTCTGGTGATTTGGCTATTTCTAAATAATATTGGTTCTATAAAACCCCATGGTTAAACACTGTGGGGTTTTTTCTCTTAAGAATTTTTATCGTTTAATTGCTCTGCGATGAAAATTTTTGCTTTAGTCCAATCAGTTATTAAATTTTTAAATAAGCGGGGAGTATAGAGTTCAAAAAACAAAATTACTTCCGGTATTTCGCACCTACTTCTTTCTTTACTGTTTGGAATATAAGCCGGATAAAATTTATTATTTTGAATATTTTCATTTAATTATTTTGCATTAAACCGTTTTTATGCTTATTTTTTTAGTTGTGATGAGTTACACGTTAATTACTTTACTATTATGATAATTTACTTTCATAAAAGTTATCGATAAAGTTAATTGAAAGAGGCCTCATTGAAACCCAAAACCATAACTCTTGATGATATAGCTAAACGCTTAAATGTATCTAGGGTAACCGTATCAAAAGCCCTAAGAGGTCACCCTGATATCTCCAAACAAACCACAGAATCAATTAAGAACCTTGCTAAAGAATTGGGATATACACCCAATTATATGGCACGCAACCTCTCCTCAAAAAAGTCTCATACAATAGGTTTGGTAGTACCTAAAATTGCGCATTTCTTTTTCGGCTCATTAATTGAGGCTGTTTATGATACTGCCTTTGAAAACAACTATGAAATTATTCTTACGGTCTCTCAAGAAAACGCCGAACGAGAGATAAAACATCTGCAGACTTTGCTTTCGATGAGGGTTGACGGAATTATCATTTCGATTTCGGAATTTACCAAGGACATTGAGATTTTTAACGCAGTGCAAAAGATGGGAATTCCCCTGGTGTTTGTTGATAGAGTTATGGAAATACCTGGTTTTAGCAGTGTTGCTGTTGCTGACAGAACGGGAACATTCAAAGCTATAGAACATGCTATTAAGGTTGGTTATTCTAAAATAGGTCACATAGCCGGGTTCGATAATATTAACATCGGAAATAAACGAAACTTGGGTTTCGAAGACGCAATGAAGCATCACAATTTGGCGATTAATCCCAATTGGGTTGTGCAGGGCGGATTCGGTGAAGAAGATGGATATAATGGTTTTATGAAAATATATAAAAGCGGCTCATTGCCTGAATTTATCTTTACAGTAACTTATCCGGTTGCACTTGGCGTTTATGCTGCGGTTGATGATTTGGGGCTAGAAATTCCTAAAGATATTGACATTATGTGCTTTGGTAATAGTGATATAAACCGATTTATTTCACCTTCTTTAAGCTGTGTTAATCAACCAACCGATAAGCTTGGGAAAAGTGCTGTGGAATTAATACTGGAGCATATTAATAATCCTAATATGGAAGAAAAGCACATAGAAATTGAAACAGATTTGATACTTAGAGAAACATGTGTTAGGAACAATTTAAAAAGTGATTTAGCCGAAATACAAATTTAATGTGCGTATTTTTATCAAAATGCTTGATTTAGCATAACAAATTTATGTAAATTTAAATCATCAATTAGTAAATTTAGTAAAATTATATATATATAAAGTTTTTTTTATTTTGTTACTTAGTTGAAATTTGAATAGTTCAATAACTAAAACTAAAATCTAATCTAATTTTTGTTTGCCAATATTTCGCGGCAAAACTAATATGGTTAGATTATTTTTTTGATAATGTAAGTTATCGATACAGTTATCGATTAAGAACAAGATAATAATATTATTAAAAGTACAAAAGGTATAGAAACCACCATGAAATCAGGTTTTTTAAAAATTCACTACAACGATAATGTTTTTATAGCAATTGATCCATTAAAGAAAAACGAACTAATAAATGTGAACGGTTTAAATGTAAAAATTCTTGAAGATATACCAGGTGGTCATAAAATAGCGTTGAAAAATATCGGCGGTAATGAAAACATACTTAAATACGGTCATGTAATTGGCCATGCCGTAATTGATATTCCGGCGGGTTCTTGGGTTCATTCACACAATATAAAAACAAATCTTAATGAAATAATTGAATACTCGTATAATCCTGTTGAAAGTAAACCGGAAAAAATACATGATAATTTTTCCACTTTTTTAGGATACCGCAGAAAGAACGGACGGGTGGCCACACGAAATGAGATATGGATAATAAATACCGTCGGGTGCGTAAATTCATCGGCGGAAAGAATAGCTAAGTTATGTAATCAAAAATTTTCACGAGAAAATTTTGACGGAGTTTTTACTTTTTCACATCCTTACGGCTGCAGCCAGTTGGGTGATGATCTTGAAAGTACGCAAAAAGTTCTATCCGGTTTAATGAAAAATCCTAACGCAGGCGGCGTTCTTGTTTTAGGTTTGGGATGCGAAAATAATCAGATGAAATTGTTACTGCAAAAAGCCGCAGGAATTGATGAAGAACGATTAAGGTTTTTTAACTCGCAGGATGTTAAAGACGAGATTGAAGATGGTGTTAAACTTATCGGTGAGTTGTTTGATGCAATGAGAAATGATAAAAGGGAAGAATGTCCTGTTTCGGAATTGGTTTTAGGAATGAAGTGCGGTGGTTCCGACGGTTTTTCCGGTATAACGGCTAATCCGCTTGTAGGAAGAATTACAGATAAACTTACTTCGTATAACGGCAGTGTGGTTTTAACAGAAGTACCTGAAATGTTCGGCGCAGAACAGCAATTGATGAACAGGGCGGCGGATAAAAAAGTTTACGATAAAATTGTTTGGATGATAAACAGCTTTAAAGAATATTTTATCAATCATAACCAGCCTGTTTATGAAAACCCCTCTCCGGGAAATAAAGAAGGCGGAATTACAACCCTTGAAGAAAAATCACTTGGGGCTATTCAAAAAGGCGGCACTTCAATTATAAACGAAGTGCTTGACTACGGTGAACAGATTACTAAAAAGGGGTTGGTACTGTTAAAAGCACCCGGTAACGACGGGGTTTCCGCGACCGCCATGACGGTTAGCGGCGCAACGATGATTTTATTTACTACCGGAAGAGGAACGCCTCTAGGTTTTCCTGTTCCAACGGTAAAAATTTCTACTAATACAAACCTATCCGAACGCAAACC
Source organism: Ignavibacteriales bacterium (assembly GCA_027347125.1). Lineage (GTDB taxonomy): Bacteria > Bacteroidota > Ignavibacteria > Ignavibacteriales > Ignavibacteriaceae > FEN-1297. The sequence continues at coordinate 1,613 of DAIERC010000105.1, read as the reverse complement.
AGGGTGGATAGATTTTAATGCGGGCGAAGTACTGGATAGCAATATCGGCTTTGATGAATTGGCCGACAAGTTATTTGAATTCATTATTCAAGTTGCTTCCGGGAAAATTAAAACTAAAAACGAAATTAATAATTACAAAGAAATTGCCATCTGGAAAGATGGAGTAACATTATAAAATGGATAAATACACAAATATCAGAGAGAAGATGAAATGAGGTTAAACAGAAAGTACTTGGATGTCTATCAAGATGTTCTAAGGAATAATACAGCAGGGCCTCTTAACGACATGCCGGAAAAAGTTATTCAGTTTGGCGAAGGTAATTTTTTAAGAGCATTTGTTGATTGGCATTTTAACGAACTAAATAAAAAAAAATTATTCAACGGGAAAATTGTTGTTGTTCAGCCGCTGAAAGAAGGGATGATAAATCTGTTAAATGAACAAGATGGTTTATACACTCTTCTGCAAAGAGGAATTAAAAACGGTAAACAAATTGAAAAAACTGAAATTATCACGGCGATAAGCAGAGGAATAAATCCTTATACCGACTGGAATGAGTATTTAAAATGTGCCGAGAATCCCGAACTTCGATTTATTGTTTCAAACACAACTGAAGCGGGCATCTCTTATTCGGAAGCACCAATGCCGGTAAACGAATGTCCGGTTTCATTTCCGGCTAAAGTAACTGCACTACTATATGAAAGATTTAAATATTTCAAAGGCGCTCATGAAAAAGGAATGATTATAATTCCGTGCGAACTAATTGAAAATAACGGCGCCACTTTGAAAAGCTGCGTTACTCAACATGCGCAAGATTGGAAACTTGGTAACGAGTTTTTATCGTGGCTGGAAAATAGCAACTACTTTTTTAATACATTGGTTGATAGAATTGTTCCGGGTTACCCAAGAGATGAAATTGCAGCTATCACTGAAAAAATCGGATACGAGGACAAAGCCATTGTTTCGGCCGAAGTTTTCCATCTTTGGGTTATAGAGGGTAATGAAAAAGTCAATCATGAATTACCTTTTGAACAGGCTGGATTAAATGTTGTGTGGACTAACGACATTACTCCGTACCGCACTTTAAAAGTTAGAATCTTAAATGGTTGCCATACACTGATGACGATACCTTCTTATCTTGCGGGAAAGAGGACAGTAAAAGAAAGTGTTGAAGACGAAGTTACAGGCGACTTGGTTAAAGAAGGATTGTTTAACGAAGTATTGCCGACACTGGATTTTGCCGAAGAAAAGAAAATTGAATTTGCCAACGCCGTTATAGAAAGATTTCAGAATCCTTTTATTAAACATTACCTGCAAAGCATCACCTTAAATTCTATTTCAAAATTTAAGGTACGAGTACTTCCGTCGTTGTTAAAATATTATGAAATATTCAACGAATTTCCGGCTGCTTTTACTTTTTCTCTTGCGGCATTAATTGTATTTTACAAGGGTTATAATGGGAAAAATAATAACCCGAACGGTAAATGGCGTGAAGAAACATATATTATTCAAGATGATGAAGAAACACCATCTATGTTGCAGCCGCCAAAAATTTCCCCATCAGAACTTAACACTGATGCTCCCACTTTTGTTATCGACTTGAAAGCCATAGCAA
>DAIERC010000073.1 GCA_027347125.1 Ignavibacteriales bacterium | reverse complement strand
GGACTTTCTTTAACTTATTTTTATGCCTTGTGTGTTGTGCTTGGTATCTCCATCGGTTATTGGGCGGTGTTTGTTACTACCGCCGCAGAACAGTTCGGAACTAATTTAAGATCTACGGTTACTACAACGGTGCCTAATTTTATAAGAGGTTCGGTAATTCCAATTACATTAGCGTTCGATCTTTTGAGAAAACCTTTCGGCCTGGTTTATTCTGCTTTGATTGTTGGAATAATTTCTATTATCATTGCATTCATTTCTTTATATAATTTGAAGGAGACTTACGGGGTCGAATTAGATTACATAGAGGATCTATAATAATTTTTTCGAATATTTTTTCTGTGGGCAAATGGAATTTATAAAATATCTAATTGATCTGTTTCTTCATCTGGATGTACATCTTCATTCAATAATTCTTCAATACGGTACGCTTACTTATATAATTTTATTCATGGTAATTTTCGGTGAAACCGGCCTGGTTGTCGTCCCTTTCTTACCGGGAGATTCGCTACTTTTTGCCGCCGGCACTTTTGCCGCAAAGGGATCATTCAACCTGCATCTGTTAATTATACTTCTTGCCGCAGCGGCCATATTGGGCGATACGGTAAATTATTGGATAGGACATTTTATCGGGCCGAAGATTTTTGAAAAAGAAAATATCCGTTTCTTGAAAAAGGAATACCTGGAAAAAACTCACAAGTTTTATGAAAAATACGGCGGTAAGACAATTATTATTGCGCGCTTTGTTCCTATAGTAAGAACCTTTGCGCCGTTTGTGGCCGGCATAGGAAGCATGAGTTATTCGAAATTTATTTTGTATAACATTATTGGTGGAGTTATTTGGGTCGTATTATTTACCGCGGCAGGCTTTTATTTCGGTAATATTCCGTTCGTTAAAAATAATTTTTCAATTGTTATTTTAACTATAATTTTTATATCAATACTGCCGGGGATAATAGAATTTATCAAACATAAAATGGCGGGCTCAAAGGCAGAAGCCTAAAATTTATTCACCGGTGTCTTTATTAAACCGAACGGCTATTGTCATCTGCACTTTTACGGGCGTACCGTGTAGTTTTCCAGGTGTAAACCTGGTTTGTCGTACAGCTCGGGCGGCAGACTGATCGCACCCTGAACCAATGCCTTTAATTAAAAAAGTTTTATTCACCAAACCGTTTTCGTCAATGTAAGCAAGCACATAAACTGTTCCTTTAATTCCCTCGGCTTGTGCCTGCGGCGGATAATTTACTTTTGCATTTATACTTTCCATGCCGCCTATCGGCACCGGCATCTGATCTACTGCAACATAGTAAGTTGCAGTATTTGTCGGTATTCCTTTTTTAGCCGGCCCCGAACCGTTACCGCCGTTTCCACTTCCGGTTAAGGAACTTACTCCCGATAAATTTCCGTCGGAAGCATTACCGTTTGATGCTGCCGCAACATTTCCCGATGTATCATTATTAGTTGCAACTGGCTTAAGTGCCATGTCTTTTTTATCGCTTATTTGTTCAGCAATTTTTTTATCGTGAAGTTTGTTGGGCTCTTTGGGTTTTACATTTTGCGTGGCCTTAGTTACGGTAGTAATTTTAGGTTCAGCCGAAGGTGAGCCTGGAGAATTTGATTCTACGGTGCCGCCGAATCCTATTTCAATATACTTTGGGGCAACCGGCTTGGTGTTTTTATGAACGAAAAAAAGAAAAAATATTATCAAACATAAATGGAAAACTAAAGATACAAATGAGGAAAAGAATTGGTGAGAAAAAAATTTCATTTAAATATAATCCTTAATCAGTAACATTGGCCCCGGCAAAATATTTTTTAGGAAATAATGATTCGCCGCCCCCAAGGGTAAGGGCAGCGAATCAATTAGCTTACGGGCAATTATTTTTTTGCTGTAGCCACAAGCAGCTTTTCAGCCCCGGCATTTTTTAACGCGTCAAATAGTTCTACCACGCTTCCGTAAACGGCATCTTTATCAGCTTTCACTATTACGTCCCGGCTGTTCTTTTTAACAAATTCCGCCTGCAGGTCCGCGGGAAGCTGAGAAATATCTATCTGCTGGTCATTAAGATATATCTGGTTTTTGTCGTTCAGGTATACTTCGATATTGTTATTTAAAGTTGTTTCCGTTGCAGATGCCTGTGGTAATTTCACTTTTAATGCGCCCGTCATTAAGAACGGACTTGTAATCATAAAAATTATTAATACAACAAGAATAACATCTGTGAATGGAGTTATATTTATTTCGGAAAATTCTTTGTCATCAAGTTTGTATCGTCTCATTGTTTTTTCTCGCCCGAAGTTTTTAGTTGACGAATAGTATTTTGAATCGCCTCGTCAAATAGCGGCATGCTAAGCTTTAATCTTTTATTAAAGTAATTGAAAAACATTACCGCGGGTACGGCAACAATTAGGCCTGCAGCCGTTGCAAT
>DAIERC010000069.1 GCA_027347125.1 Ignavibacteriales bacterium | reverse complement strand
TATTTGAATGTTCATTATAAGAAATGCCAGCATTAGTGCGGGTAAGCTCAAAATCAGATTTTGCAAAAAACGATTGTAATGATGTTTCATGTTGCTTCCTTTTTATAGATTTAACGTCTTGTTACATGACCAAATTTCAGTCATAATGTTTAACACCAGGCCACGTATCTTTTACGGGGCGCTTTAATCCTTGACAAATATAAACCGGTAAATTATTTTCATAAGGCATCGCGTAAGCGCTTTTAATTACCGACGCTTCCTCTACCGAATTAAATGATTTCAGATGATCGGTTTTATTTCCGCCCACAATAATAATTATAGAATTTTTTGTAGCATTTCCGTAACCCCAAAGCCAATAATTATTATGCCCGGAAATTACCGGCGGCAGTTTATATTTTTTACTATAATATTCAATCGCCCCTGCCTCGCCGTAATTTTGGGTAAAGACAACTGTGTTCTCTTGTTCTTCCGGTGGCAGAGAAGAATAAACCTTTGACACTGTCGAGGCCATATTTTCCCAGCCGAACATATCGGCATAAAACTGCGGCAATTCATCCAGCTCTTTATTTTCAGATGAAGATGGTTTTAATCCAATGGACTCTGTGTAGTTAATATATTTTTCAACCGGCAATATCGGAATTGATAGCGGACTTAAAAACACCAGGCTTAAAAAAATAATTGCTGGCACCGGGTATTTAATTAGTGCTCCAAATTTCAGGCGCGACCACTTTTCAAACATTATTCCTCCGCCGGCAAACAACACGGGAAACGCAGGAGCAAGATATTCTGATTTGCTGTGCCCGTTTATAATTAATATTATAAACGAAACTAAAAAGATGATTCCTAAAATCCGTATTTGCTTTCCGTCTTTTTGAAAGAAAAAATAATATATTCCGGAAAGCCACACCGCGGCAGTTAACGGATTTAATATCAGAAACAAACCGGCGATAAACGAAATTGCATTAAGAGAAGAATATTTTTCCGACGTGGCGTTTCTAATAAATTCCAGATGAGCCATATTGTGGGTAAGATTCCAAATTATAAACGGGCTGAAAATTAATAACGCTATTACCGCGGCAAGATATGGCCATCGCGTTTTAAGATATTTTCGTTCAGAAGTAAACAACAAGCCGACAGCAAACCCGAAACCAAGCCAAAGAAAGCCGACTTTATTTAATAGTCCAAGTCCCATTACTATTCCAATCCATATCCACAATTTTTCTTTCTTATCCTGAATTAGAACTATTATCAAATATGCCGTCAAAGACCACAACAGCCAATCAAATGAATTCATTGAATAAAAAGTATTCATTGCCCCAAAAATAGGAGCGGCAATTAACGATACACACGCGATTACCAACGCAGTATTTTTTCCGTTAAGTTTTTTAACCATCAATCCGGTAATAAAAACGGTAACAGCTGAACTAAGCGCCGGCAGAAGTCTGATGGCAAACAATGAATCGCCGAACAAGAGTCTGCTTAATGCTAATATATAAATTGAAAGCGGAGGTTGGTCTACATAACCGGCGGCAAGCCTTTTACTGCACGCTATATAATAAAATTCATCCATGAAAAAACCATAGTTCGCGAATAAATTTGAGTAAAAATGAATCAATAAATCCAATACCGAAAAGGCGATAATTATCCACATCCCCTTTATTAAAATTTTCCCAGAAGACTCTTCTTTCATATTCCTTCTCCGGTTTTAAATTGTGGTTATTTTTTGCGCAGGTTTTCAAAATTGAAAAATATTTCCCTTTAAAATGTGTAATTTATAGATGACGGGCAATATCAAATTTAACATGGCTTAACTCGCCGATGTTTTTTGCGGTTACTAACATTGGATATTATGTTCATCAATAAAACGGAATCATTAAAAAAGATTTTCTAATTTTTAATCGTAAAAATTTAACATCATATATATTATGCAAAAAACAGAAAATGTTTTAACGCGTCTTTACAGGGACCCAATAAAAAACTTAAGCATCACCGGCTTTGCCGAAAACAATAATATTACCGCAGTAAAAGTATATAAAAACTCTTTGTATCTTAAAGGCACCAGCGACCACAGCTGGATTTATTTTAGCTGCGGCAACGAGGAAGAGCTTTGTTATTTGATTAACGAACTGCAAGATAACGATGAATATTTTGCTTCGCTGGAAGACTGGATGTTGCCGCATGTAACCAAGCATAAAAACATTGAATGGCTGCTTACTACTATGCGATTATACTTGCCCGCAAAGGCACGGATTGAAAGAAGTACTTTTCGTATTACAAAATTATCATTGGAAGATTTAGATTTTATTCTGAATAATTCAAACTACAAAAATTTTCTCTCGGTTGAATACTTGCAAGAAAGAATTCAAAAATCATACAGCGCGGGAATACGTGAAAACGGGAAACTGGTTGCGTGGGGATTAACGCATGACGACGGCGCCCTGGGTAGTTTGCATGTTTTAGAAAACCATCGCGGCAATGGTTACGGAAAAGCCATCGTTACGTCTTTAATAGAGCAGTGCCGCGCCGGCGGAAAAATTCCGTTCGCGCAAATCGAAGAAAAAAATTTACCGGCCTTAGGTTTAGTACGAAAGCTTGGTTTTAAAGAGGACAGGCGTGTAACCTGGATAAAACTAAAATAAAAACCCACGGAAAACCCGTGGGTTCTATCTGTTTAACATTACATCTCCGTGATAATCATACGATTTCAAAGCCTATATAATCATTTAAATTATCTTCCTTTAGAAATTCCGCTGCCGCCGCTAAAATCGGTAGAGCCAAGCTCAACTTTACCGTAATAATAAACATGAGAACCGCCGTTTAAATCGGCATTCAATTCGCCGTTCATTGTAATGGTTGCCTGGCTGCCGCCGGATAAACCAACATTCGCATTTATGCCGGAAAAATCTTTTAATTTAAACATGCTGCCGCCCGAGCCTTCAATTTTTATATTGCCGCCGCTGCCTTTTAAATTAACTCTGCTGCCGCCCGAAAGATCAAAAGCAATATTTCCGCACTTTAGTTCGCCTTCAAGATAAGCGCCGCCGCTAAGCTCGGCTGAAAAAGTTTTTGAAGTATTATCCATTTTGATATCGCCTCTTGCGCCGCCGCTTAAATCAAGTGCACTTAATTGCGGCATCTTAATATTAAATTCTACTTTATGATGCCGGCTAAAATTGAAGAAGGAATGACTTTTATACTTAATTTTAAGAACGTTTCCTTTTTTCTCAACTTGCAAATCTTTAAGATCATCGTTATCGCCGGTTGCTTCAATACTAAAAGAATCTGACTGAGTTACAATAAGGTGCATCCCGGCGCCGATTTCTACAGCATTAAAATCTTTAAAATTAAATGTTCTTGTATCATCACCGGCAAACGCAGTTAACGTATTTGCCAGGAACAGCAATGTTAAAATTAAACCGAACATGGTAAAGGACTTTTTCATTTGATACCTCTGTTTGTTTGTTTTATAATTATTCTTTTTGACTTAACTTTTAAAAATTTAGTTACACGTTTTAATTATTGATTACCAGTTTGACTTCAAATAAGCAGGATTAGTTGGGTAATTGCTACTTTTACATCATAAAAGGTATCCGGTTATCATTTAATTTTGCCGTAGACAAAAGACATAAAATTTATTTCCTTTATTTTGGTCGGATTAAAAATACAGGGTGATTCCGTATATCATATATTGTTTGACGGCACAAAATTATTTACTTAAGTTAAGAACGAAAATATAAATCGATATCAAAAATTTTCCTGTATTTTTATAAGATGAGTATGGAAAATAATTCTTTCAACAAAAATTCTGACCCGAGTTTAAAACAAACACTTAAAAATGATCTTAGAGAAGTTCACTTCAAACGTGATTTCATAAGGGAATATAAAGAACTTAAAAATTTTTATTTAACCGAAGAAAAAAAAGCCCGCCTCGAAAGTATGGGAAAATTTCACCGGTTTTTCTATCAGTTATTTTGGCTGGTAAAAAGTTTATTTCTAAACCTTACCCCGTTCAGAAGAATCTTGGTGATAATAGGAATGGTTTTACTTATTGGTGTGGGTACCGTCAGGATTGACAACAACGATATAAACGGCAGCAGCAACAATAACGGGCTGTTGGGCGGAGCTCTTATCATATTTGTTTTAATGCTTGAGTTAAAAGACAAATTGTTTGCGAAAGAAGAGTTGGAAGCCGGCAGAAAAGTACAACAAGCGTTGGCGCCCACAAGCAATCAGTCAATTCCCGGCTGGTCAATTTGGCTTAATACAAAACCGGCCAACGAAGTAAGCGGCGACCTGGTTGATTTTCTTAAAATTGACGATGATAAATATGGTTTGATAATTGCCGACATCGCGGGCAAAGGTTTAAGCGCCGCTCTTTTGATGGCAAAGCTTCAATCAATTATAAGAGCTATTGCATACGACTACGAATCCATTTCGAAACTGTGCGGAAAGATTAATGAAATTTTTCATAGAGATAGCCTTCCCACATTATTTGCCTCGATGATTTATATTGAAATAAATACAAAAACCAACCAACTGTGTTACGTTAACGCAGGGCATTTGCCTCCCATATTAATTGATGCGAAACAAATTACCGAAATGCCAAAGGGCGAAGCCGCATTGGGGCTTATAAAAAGAATTGATTTCTCAGAAAAGCTAATTGACTTAAATGACTCGGACATCTTTCTTGCTTATTCCGACGGCTTAACCGAAGCAAAGAATGAACATGGTGATTTTTTCGGGATAGAAAGATTGAGAAAAATATTGCCCACACTTTACGGTCTTTCTACTGAAAGAATAGGACAAACTATACTTGAGCATGTAGACTATTTTGTAGATGATAATGTTTATTATGATGATTTGTCGCTTTTAATCATAAAAAGAAATAACACGACAAACTAATAGTTCTAAAATTTCAGCAAAAAATAGAAGTAACTTTTATGTAGATAAAATTATAGTTTGGCCATAGGTAATTCTACAATAAATAATGCTCCCTCGCCTGGTTCGCTTTGATAAAAGACGTTTCCATTCATAGCCTCTACAAGTTTTTTAACCGTAAAAAGTCCCAATCCGGTAGAACTTTCCCCGCCCGTGGGCCTGGCTGAAAGCCTGGAAAACCTGTTAAATACTTTTAACTTGTCGTCTTCCGAAAACCCCGGTCCTTCATCTTTAATTTCAATTCTAACCTTATTTTGGGGTTTAGCGGGCTTCAAAAGTTTAATCCAAATATTTTTGTTTGGCGGAGAAAATTTTATCGCATTAGAAATCAAATTATCCAGAACCTGAAGAGTCAAATCATAATCAGCATCGGCTATAACCTTTTCAGAATTTTTTTCAAGATGAATTTTTAATGATTTCTTTTCGGCAGCTACGGAAAATTGCTGTATGATGCTTGACGCCGCCAGTAAAATGTCCACCCTTTCATTCTTACAATTTAATTCTTCCAATTCCATTGCGGCAGATGTTATTAAACTATCAATAAGTTGAAACATTTGTAAAGAAATATTTACTATGCGATGAGCAATTTGTGTAACCTGCTTTGGGGGTAAAGAATCGTTTTCTTCTATCATCGCGGCAAAGTTATAAATATTATTTAGCGGATTCTTCAAATCGTGAGAGGCCATGCCTAAAAATTCATTTTTAACTTCGTTCACTTTATGCAATTGTTCGTTTTTTTCTTCTAGGCTTTTTAAAGTTGATTTTATTTTCACGAAGCTAAACGTAAAAGCGGAAAAAATCCCAAAGTCTACGGAACACTCCCAAACGTACAAAAGAAAATTTGTATAATTTAAACCCGACCAAATATCGGTATAAATTTTTAAGACGGCGGCAACAAGCGAAAACAAAATTGCTGGTAGAAACCCGATATTCCAGCTGATCAACAAAATGGGAATTAAGTAAAGAATTGAAACGCTGATGTCCTTACCGGTAGCATAATCCAGTATTAAAATTAATATCAACAGCAATAAACTTATTACCATTGTTGATGTTTTGGATAACGAGGAAATTGATTTTAAAATATTCATACTCCAAGTTAATCAGTTTTGCAAAATAAAATACTGGTAAAAGAACTGGTGTGATGGCATTATCAGAAAGACAGGAAAGGCATTGGGCTGCTAAAAGTATTTTCTTATGGCCTCCGCCAGGCCGTCTTCGTTATTTGACAAAGTAATATGAGCTGCGGCTGCTTTAACGCTGTCCGGTGCATTACCCATTGAGATACCCAAACCAACGCTCTTCAGCATTTCCAAATCATTATAATTATCACCAACGGCAATTGCTTGGGCTTCAGAAATATTTAAATATTTTGTTATCATACTCACGGCGGTTGCTTTAGAAACAACGCTGGGAGTAATTTCAATATATGTTGGTTTTGATCTGTAAAGATTTAGTTCGTTTGAAAAATTAGAGCCGAGCCAATTAAAAAGTTTCTCAATTTCTTCGGTTTCGCCCATACACATTACTTTATGCGCGCCAATATTTTTGCCTTCCCAATCCCTTATAACAAACTCATGTGAAGTGATAGACGGGCTTACTTTTGTGCTTGTTACTTCCCTGTTTGCCCAATAATCCATTCCTTCCACAAACCAATCATCGTTGTAATAAAGGCTGATATGAAAGTCGCATTTTTCTTTAAAATTATTTATTGCGCGGACAGTTCCTGATGATATTGTAGCGCTGAATAAAATATCCGAGAGATTGGTTATTTCGGTAGATTTAAGAATCAGTGCTCCGTTGTACGCAATTATAGGGCTGTTTAACTTGAGCTCTTCATGTAAATGCTTCATCGCTTTCGGCATTCGTGATGAAATAAGAATAACCGGAATATTTTGCTCTACGGTTATTCTTTGAATTTCTATTTTTGTTGCCGGGGTTATTTCTCTTGATTTGTTAAGCAGCGTACCGTCAATATCAGTAAATAAAGCCTTATACAACTAAACCCTTTCTCCTTAAAATTCTTGTGAATATTTTTAATCATAATTTACTTTTTATAATCAATCATTTTTCTTATTTCTTCTTTTGCTTCCGGGCCCGACCATTTTTCGCACAAATAAAGTCCCAGGTCTATTGATGACGATACCGCACCCGATGTAACGGTATTGTTATCGTCAACTATTCTTTCCCTAACAACCTCCAAACAATATTGTTTAAGCGAATCATACTCCATATAATTTGTTGTGGCTTTTTTGTCTTTTAAAAATCCGGCCGCACCTAAAAGCAGGCTGCCGGTACATACCGATATTTTATATTGAACTGCGGCGGCGGTTCTTAACCAATCAAGAAATTCTTCTTCATTCTGAAGGCTGCGTGTTCCAACTCCGCCGGGAACAAGCACAGCGTCATATTTACCGAGATTGTTTCTAACCTTGTCGGGAATAATTTTAAACCCATGGTTATCCCGAACCATATCGGTGTACGCGCAAATATCCCATCTTAAATCTGTTTTATATTTTAAAGTTTTAAGCCTGGTTATTGTATCATAAGCGCCTACAAAATCCAAGAGAGTCATATCATTAAAAACAACAAAAGCTATTTTCATTATAATCCTGTTTTTACCGTTTATAAATTATTTAATTGTATTGCTCGTTCACTGGAACATCTTTTAATTCTATTCCGAATAGATTTATTACTTCTTTACTAAAACCGATTAAATATTCCAAAAGCTTTTCCGGCGACTCATAATTATTTTGTATTACAAGTTTCATTACTTCCTTTTGCTGAATAAACTTAACTGTAGTTTTATGTTCGTCCAGAATAAACCGCATCAGTTCCAGAAACTTGAATTTATAATACTCTTCTTTTTCTCCTCTTGGAAGAATTATCGAAATATTTTTCCGTTGAATAATCACTCGCTCAAATAAAGCATAAGACGCGTAGAACTTTAGTGTCGCGGCGTAAATAAGCCTATTAACCAGGGTTGGTAACGGACCAAACCTGTCCAGCATTTCTTCTTCAAGCTCTTTTATTTCGGAAATGCTTTTAATTGAGTAAAGTGCGGTGTAAAAATTTAATCTATCCATTTGCTCCGGCATGTACGTT
>DAIERC010000068.1 GCA_027347125.1 Ignavibacteriales bacterium | reverse complement strand
TCGATTCGTTCTGGAATAATATGGGCAGTAATTCGATGATGGGCGGAAACGGGCACATGGGAATGGGCTACGCTTTTGGATGGAATCATGATTCTCTTCAAAATGTTACTCTTAACGGAACCGTGCTTGTCGACTCGACCTTTATGTTCAACCATTATTACCTTGATACAAACAACGACGGCACTCCTGACTATTTCCTTAACTTCGGTCCACCCTGGTACGTTTCTCAATCGGGTGCAAAGCTTCCTGTTAGCGGCGAAAATATTTCAATCTCCGGCTGGAAGATGGGAACCGATTATATGAACATGATTGTAGTCTATAAACTTAACGGACAAGTTTGGCGCGACTCAACTCAAATAGGCAGCAACATGGGCGGCGGATGGATTCATAAAAATATGAGCCAGGCTCAACGCTTCTTTAATCCATTTGATTCAACAGATTGGATGGAAGTTAATCCCGGATGGAACGACGGCGGTATGATGGGTGGCGGTGGAATGATGCCCGATTCATTATACTGCCAGATACTTGAAGTCTTTCCGCATGATGTACCTAACGATTCTGCTCAAAACGCAATGGCTGCTTTTGAAGTTGCAACGTTTTTACCAAACGGCATGAACGCAATGAGTCAATCCGGTAAAACGGGTGGGCACATGAATTTTAATTCGATGGTAAAATTTCAATTCCATTATAATAATCTTCAAGCAAGCGGCTTTAATGTTAATACAAATAATTTAAAAGTAAAATATTGGGACGATCAGATCAACCAATGGATTGAAGCCTCTAATGCGGTTGTTAACAGCACTGATAACACCGTTACAATTTCTCAAAACGAAGTAAGTAATTTTTTTATTGTTACCGCTGATAAAGTAACCGGAATAACTGATTATAAAAATTCCGTACCGGATAATTTCAGTCTTAAGCAAAATTATCCAAATCCGTTTAACCCAAGTACGACTATCGAATTTACAGCCGGAGAAAATTCAAATGTAACGTTATCTATTTATAATCTACTTGGACAAAAGGTATCTGTATTAATTAATCAGCCGATGAGCGCGGGAGTTCACAGTGTTCAATTCAACGCTGCTAATCTTTCATCCGGAATTTATTTCTATAGATTGACGGAAGGTAACAATAGCAAAGTAATGAAGATGGAATTGCTGAAATAAAAATTTTTATTCCAGTTTTCGTACTTCGTTTCTACGAACAAGATTGTATTTGTAGATTGCGATACCTCGCTGCTTGCGGCGAGGTATTTTTTTATATCTCATATTTGACGGTACACTATAAAATAGCCGGAATTATCAAATAACTTTTTCTATACCTATCGGGCAATGATCCGAGCCCATTACATCGCTTAAAATAAATGCATCTTTAATTTCATCTTTTGCGTTTTCGGATACGAAGAAATAATCTATACGCCAGCCCACGTTTCTTTCGCGGGCACGTGTAATCTGGTCCCACCATGTATAATTATTTGGCTCCGTGTTGAACATACGAAAAGTATCGATGTAACCGTTGTTTATAAATTTGTCTATCCATGCTCTCTCTTCGGGAAGAAAGCCTGAAACTTTTGAGTTTTCTTTAGGGCGTGCCAAATCGATTTCTTTGTGCGCGGTATTTACGTCGCCGCAAATAATTATTTTAGTACCGGCCTTTTTCAAATTGTTGGTGTAGTTCAGAAACGCATCGTAGAAATTCATTTTATATTGTAACCTTTCGGCGCTGGCTTTCCCGTTCGGGTAATAAATATTAAATAAAACAAAGCCATTGTACTCGGCAATTAATATTCTTCCCTCGTTATCAAATTCTTTTATACCGAATCCCTTTTTTATCCCGACCGGTTTTTCTTTCGTATAAATTGCCGTTCCGCTGTAACCTTTTCTTTCGCCGGAGCTGAAGTACGAATGATACCCGCTAACATTTAGTAATTCTTCCGGGAGCTGTTCTTCGTGCGCTTTTGTTTCTTGAAGGCAAAGTATGTCGGGTTGAACTTTGGTGAACCAATCAAGAAAGCCTTTTTTATAAACCGCTCTAATTCCGTTCACGTTCCACGATAATATTTTTATTTTTTGCATATAATTCTTGGTTTGTGAAAAAAATTTCGGGAGTATATCTAAAAAAAATATAGATAAGGATTGTAAAACATACAATCAAAATAATCCCGTACTTTAGAACCTGTATCTCAAAACATATAATGGAGGCGCCGTTGTTATCTTAAAATTTTTAGAATTCAATTTCTCTCAAACCGTACCGTAAAAACTTTCAATTAAACTAATGAGCTGTTTTTACGCGGGGTAAGTTAATATTCCTATTCGCTTTTAGAAATCGAGGGCGGAACGCTATCTTTTCCCGTTCCCCAATTTTTATTAGGCTTATTGCCCATAACAAAAACCAGCTCGCCGCCGTTTGCAACATCTTTGTATGGAATGTAAGTTCTATCCCATGCTTTTCCATTTAAAGTAACGGATTGAATATACATATTTTCTTTTGAGTAGTTCTTTGCGATGGTTACAAATGTTTTACCGTTGCCGAGTTTCATTGTTACTTTTGAGGCGCAGGGAGTTCCTATAACG
>DAIERC010000051.1 GCA_027347125.1 Ignavibacteriales bacterium | reverse complement strand
CCAACAACAACAATATCAAATTTCTTCATCTTACCCTTCAATGTTTCATGTGTAACGCAATTAATTTCTTTTTTTAACTTTCACGTCATTATGTTTGGTTTCACGTGGAACTTAATGAGTCAGAGACATTTCAAAAGATGCTAAAATATGCCATTCACTTGATAGTTTGTTTCACGTGGAACCGGTTATTTTCCAATGCAAAACTTTGTGAAGATATTGTTCAAAATATCATCGCTTGTTATTGCGCCTATTATTTCACCAAGATTTCCTTCAGCATTACGAAGATCAACGGCAATAAATTCTCCGCTGAATTTATTGAAGAGTGAATTTTTTGCGTTTTGCAAAGATGCTTTTGCTTTCTTCAAACAATTATAATGGCGCAAGTTTGAAACTATTGCAGATTTTTCACTATAGTTTGTGGTTCCAAGAGCAGCCATTTTAAGCTTTTTAAATAGTATATCCATACCTTCGCCGGTTTTAGCAGAAACTTCAATATTTGCTTTAACATCCAGATTAGTTTTGAGATCTATTTTGTTAATTACTGTTACGATTTTTTCTTTGTCGGTTATTAAAAATAATTCTTCTAATAAGTCACCGTCTATTCCCTGTTCAACATCATTTATAAAGAGGACCACATCTGCGTCTTTTACCACAGCACGACTTCTAAGTACGCCCTCTTTTTCAATTTCATCATTTGATATTCTTATGCCGGCAGTATCGAATAAACGAAAAAGAATTCCATCAATTGAAACTTCTTCTCTTATTACATCTCGCGTTGTTCCCGGAATATGGCTTACAATAGCTCTCGATTCTTTCAGAATATAATTTAGCAAGGATGATTTGCCAACATTTGGTTTACCCACCAATGCTACGTTTACTCCATCTCTTACTATTCGCCCGAATGAATATGTACTAAGCAGGGCATCAAGTTCAAAAATTATTTTATCAATTCGTCCAAGCAATTCATCGTGACCGATTAACTCAATATCTTCCTCGGCAAAGTCCAATTCCAGCTCCACATAAGACGACGAATTAATGAGCAAAGATCGCAAGTCATTTACCTTTGCAGAAAGAAGTCCGTCAAGCTGATTTCTAGCTCCCCTCAATGATGCCTCGGTTCTCGAATTTATTATATCAATTACAGCCTCGGCTTGTGTAAGATCAATACGTCCATTTAGAAAAGCCCGTTTTGTAAACTCGCCTGGCTCGGCCATTCTAACATTTTTTTCGAGAAGAAGTTCAATTATTTTTTTAACAATAAAAGGACTTCCGTGCGTACTTATTTCAATACTATCTTCACCAGTATATGAGTTGGGTGTTCTGAAAACAGATATTAACACATCGTCAATTAACGAACCGCTGTTATCGAAAATATTGCCGTAGTGAATTGTATGAGAAAGTGAATCGGCAATTTTTATTTTGCCTTTGAATATGGAATCGGCAACGTCGAAAGAGTCAGGCCCGCTTATCCTGATTACAGATATTGCTCCTATACCGGAAGGTGTTGCTAGGGCAATAATTGTATCTTCTTTTAATAAATTTACATCAATATTTATTGCATCCATAAACTTCAAATTAAAGTTTGCAAAAATAATTAATTATCTATCTATTCTCAATCCATTAATATCACACTCTATTTTTATATCTACAAAGCAAAAAGTATAATTTTACCTTCTGCCACAATTGACAGATCTTTTGTCAGATTAGTTTCTTTCTTGTTTAAGATCGGCATTGTTTCTGCCATTTTGACAGTTCACAATTTAGATCCATTTTTTGTCTAAGTACTTGTTTTGTAAACACTTACGCTACCTCTGTACTCCCTGGCATATGAGTTGTTGACTTATTTGAGCAATTTTAATTAAACAATTTAATAATATTTCTTCAAAACTAATTTTAGTTATTAGAAGGAGGATTAAAAAATGACACTAATTAAATGGAACCCCTCAAGGGAATTGCTTAATGTGGAACGTGAGTTTAATAAATTATTCAACTCACTTGGAAGCAGGTTCGGATTAATGGAATCTTCGGAAAATGAAGAGTACGAAAATGCTGTTTGGATGCCGCTGACAGATATTACAGAAGACAAAGACAATTTTATGTTACGGCTTGATCTTCCCGGAGTAAGAAAAGACGATGTTAAAATTTCTTATAACGATGGACAACTATCAATAAGCGGTGAAAGAAAGCAGGAAAAGGAAACGACCGATTCGAAGTATCATAGAGTTGAAAGAGCATACGGCAAATACTTCAGATCTTTTACACTACCCAGCAAGATTAGAGAAGATAAAATCGAAGCCGAATTTAAAGATGGTCAATTAATAATTACCGTTCCGAAGGCTGAAGAAGCTAAGCCGAAAGAGATACCGATAAAGATAAAATAATTTCTTAATAACCTGGGTTACAAAATCTGGAAAGGGTAGCTGATATGGTTACCCTTTTCATTTAAAATTTCGATAATTTCAAAAATAATATTGTGCAGAACAAAGGTGATATAAATGGAATTTAAAGATTATTACAAAGTACTTGGCGTTGATAAAAGTGCAACTACGGAAGAAATAAAAAAAGCTTACCGTCAGCTTGCTAAAAAATATCACCCAGATAAAAACCCAGGCAATAAAGAAGCGGAAGAAAAGTTTAAAGAAATTACCGAAGCAAATGAAGTATTGAGCAGTCAGGAAAAACGAAAAAAATACGATCAGCTAGGCGCTAACTGGAAAAATTATCAATCCGCCGGAAACGCAAATCCCAACGATTGGTACAAACAATATTCACAAGGCGGCCAGGGCGGTTCATTTAATTTTTCCGGTGACCTTGGGGATTTATTCGGCAACATAGGTGGCTTCTCCGATTTTTTCGAAAGCTTTTTTGGTGGAAGAACCCGTCAGGCAGGCGGAAGTATTTTTGACAGAGCCCAAAAGGGTGCGGACTATGAAGCCAATCTCAATCTAACTTTAGAAGAAGCCTTCAACGGAAAAGAAAGACAAATTTCTGTTGACGGAAGAAAATTAAAAATAAAAATTGAACCGGGTACGAAAGATGGGCTTCGATTAAGATTAAAAAACCAGGGAGCTCAGGGAAAACACGGCGGTGAAAAAGGAGATCTTTATCTTACGGTTCATATTTTAGATCATCCGTTTTACGAAGTTGACGGCGATGATTTATATTACAATTTGGACCTGGATTTATACACGGCAATACTTGGTGGAAAAGTTCAGATAAATATGCTCGACGGTAAAAAGATAAGCCTTACAATTCCAGCCGAAACCGAAAACGGGAAATTACTGAAACTTAAAAATATGGGAATGCCGATAAAGAACAGCAACAAACACGGCGATTTATATGTGAGAGTTTTAATTCAAATACCAAAAAAATTAAGCCATGAAGAGAAAAAGTTTTTCGAAAAACTGGCTGCTCTTCGGGCTAAATAAATTTAGTTATCAAGTTATAATTATGATAAGTTACAATATTCTTTTTCAAAACACGGAGATCTTTTTATGAGCACAGAACAAGCAACAGCAAAAAAATACAAATTTAAAGCGGAAGTTAAGCAACTGCTTGATATTCTTGTACACTCTTTATATACAAGCAGAGAAATATTTTTAAGAGAATTAATTTCCAACGCATCAGACGCATTGGATAAATTAAGATTCGAATCAACCAGAGGAACAGAAATAGCCGATAACGATTTACCGCTGGAAATAAAAATAGATTTTGACGAAAAACAAAAACTTATCACCGTTACTGATACCGGCATAGGAATGACAAAAGAGGAATTAATAAATAATATCGGGACAATAGCCAAATCCGGTTCGGCTGAATTTTTAAAACAGCTTTCCGAAAATAAAACCGATGCAAACAACATCATAGGAAAATTCGGTGTAGGTTTTTATTCGGTATTTATGGTTGCAGAGGAAGTTGTTATAAGAACAAAATCATTTAAGAAAGATGAGCCTGCGGTTGAATGGAAATCGGATGGTTTGGGTGATTTTGTTATTTCAGAATCAGATGAAAAAAAACAGCGTGGTACAATAATAGAAATTCATCTGAAAGAAGATCAAAAAGATTTTGCGGAAAAATACCGCCTTGAAACAATAATTAAAAAACATTCGAATTTCATCTCCTTCCCTATTTACCTGGGAAGCGAAAAAATTAATACAATTGCCGCCCTCTGGAGAGAACCGAAAAGCCAGGTTAAACAAGAACAGTATAACGAGTTTTATAAATTTTTAACTTATGATTCAACCGATCCGGCAGATATAATTCATGTTTCCATAGACGCGCCCATACAATTTAACGCGCTTCTCTTCATACCACAAAAGAACAACGATTTCTTTGGGTACAACCGTGAAGACTACGGATTGGATTTGTATGTAAGAAGAGTTTTAATTCAACACAAGAATAAAGATTTGCTGCCCGAATATTTAGGCTTTGTAAAAGGCGTTGTAGATTCGGAAGATTTGCCGCTTAATATTTCACGCGAAACGCTTCAAGAAAATATTGTGTTCAATAAAATTGCGCAAAACATAACCGGGCAGATATATTCTTATTTATTAAAGAAGGCAAAAGACGAACCCGAAAAATATACTGAATTCTGGAACGAATTCGGACGTTACTTTAAACTCGGTTATTCCGATTTTACAAACCTTGAAAAGTTCAACCAGCTTTTAAGATTTAATTCATCAAACAATACAGATGCTGCCGGGCTTACTTCTTTAGATGAATATGTTTCAAGGTTTAAAGACGACCAGAAAGAAATTTACTACGCGTTCGGAACAAGCAAAGAAGCAATAAACCAGGATCCGCATCTTGAAATATTTAAGAATAAAGGTTTAGAAGTGCTATACCTTTACGACCCGCTTGATGAATTTGTTCTTAGCACGGTAAGAAAATATAAAGAGTTTGAGTTCAAATCCGTAGATAATACCGATTTGAAGAATCTGGATAAATTTAAAAACCTTGAAGAAAAGAAAGATAAATTCGAAGAATTAAGCAAAGACGATAACAAGCAGTTCGACAGCCTTCTGTCGAAAATAAAAACTGTTTTAGGAGATAAAATTGTCGACGTGAAAGAATCTCAAAGATTATCAGGAAGCCCGGCAATACTGGTAAATCCCGACGACAGCATGTCGTCCACAATGCAGAAAATTTTGCGGATGTCAAACAAAGATATGGGTCTGCAAAAAAAGATATTTGAAATAAATAAGGATCACAAATTAATTAGAAATTTAATAAAGGTATTTAAGGCCGATCCCAACGATGAATACATTAATAATGTCGTGGAAGAGTTATTTGAATCGGCACTTTTAATAGACGGGAGTTTAACCGATCCTCATACTCTCGTTAGCCGAATTAACCAGATGCTTGAAAAATCAAGCGACTGGTATACTGAGATAAAGAAATTGTAAATACGGCTTTATCTAAATATTAGCGGCGCAGATCAATTTTTCTGCCCGGCTATTGGTACTTGAAAAGGAAGTGATATTATGGCATTTAATTTTAGCAAATTAACCGTAAAGGCTCAGGAGGTAGTTCAAAGCGCGCTTGAAATAGCTCAAAACTATAACAACCCAATATTAGAGCCGGAGCATTTATTAGCGGCATTAATCCAGGAAAACGGTAATATTGCCGACACGATAATGCAAAAAACAGGCGGCAACGTAAGCCGTTTAAAATTAAAGACAAACGAACTACTTGAGCATTTACCCAAAGTAAGCGGCGGCGGTATCGGTAGCCCACAGATGTCACCGGCAACCTCCAAGATGTTTGATGTCTCTTCAGAAGAGACGCGCAATCTTAAAGATGAATTTGTTTCAACAGAGCATTTGCTTCTGGCTTTATCCGCTAACGAAGGAAAAGCCGGGCAACTTTTAAGAGACAACGGTATTTCCCACAACGCAATACTTTCGGCGCTTAAAGATGTAAGGGGTAATCAACGGGTTACAAATCAAAACCCGGAAGACACATACCAGGCGCTTAAAAAATTCGGAAGAGATCTAAATGAACTTGCAAAAGCGGGCAAGCTTGACCCGGTTATTGGAAGAGACGAAGAGATAAGAAGAGTTCTTCAGGTACTATCTAGGAGAACAAAAAACAATCCCGTTTTAATCGGTGAACCGGGCGTTGGTAAAACCGCAATAGCCGAAGGGATTGCACATAGAATAATTACAGGCGACGTTCCGGAAAGCTTAAAAACAAAACGCATTCTGGCGCTCGATATGGGCGCCTTAATTGCGGGCACACA
>DAIERC010000049.1 GCA_027347125.1 Ignavibacteriales bacterium | reverse complement strand
AAAATATTGGGATCTTCAAAAAGTTTCCAAGTATGCGCGCGATGCGTGGGATTTCGTTAACCTTTATTCCAAATCAAGAGGATGCAACAGGTTTCACGCCTTAATTCAGGTTCTCGATTTGCTTCGTGAAAGAAAGGAAGTAATTGCAAGAGGCGCGAACATCCCGGAAATTTGGGAAGTTAAAGAATGGGTTAAGAAAGAATCAAAACTCGGCAACCCGGCGCTGGAAAAGTACGCAGCGGAAGTAAACAATCCTGTTATCGATCAAGCGCTTCAGTGGTCAAAAGCAATAAACGTTGCAATTGAAGATATGGTTCACGATATTCCTCCTTTCCCGTTCATGCGTGAATCACTTGAGAAGATGATTCAAAAAGCGGATGCGATGGTGGTTTCCCAAACACCGGGCGAAGCTCTTGAAAGAGAATGGAAGGAACATAATATCGATAAGCACGTCAGAATAATTTGCGGACAAGAGTACGGAACGAAAACCGAGCATCTTAAATACGGTGCAAAAGGAAAATATCCGGATAATAAAATATTGATGATCGGCGATGCGCCCGGCGATATGAAAGCGGCTAAATCAAACGGTGTTTTATTTTTTCCAGTAAACCCGGGTCATGAAGAAGATTCCTGGGAAAGATTTTATAATGAAGCGCTGGATAAATTTTTTAACGGCAAATATGAAGGCGCTTACGAGAATTCTTTAATTGAAGAGTTCAATAAGTATTTGCCGGATAGTCCGCCCTGGAAAAAATAATGCAACTGAATTTATAAGAAAAATTTTCTATATAAGGAAGAAATTAAATTTTATTAGGAGGAAATTGTGAATAAAGGTAATATAGCATTAATAGGAATCGGCGTAATGGGTGAAAACCTTTCGCTTAATATGGAAAGCAAAGGATTTACTGTTGCTGTTTTCGATATAGATAAAGCTAAGGTAGATAATTTTGTTAACGGGAGAGCGAAAGGGAAAAAAATAATAGGGGCGCATTCGGTTAAAGAATTAATTGATGCACTTGAAAAACCAAGAAAAGTTATGATGATGGTACAAGCCGGTAAAACCGTAGATACAGTAATTGACGAATTAGTTCCTTTAATGGATAAAGGAGATATAATTATTGACGGCGGAAATTCACATTTTCCGGATACAACAAGAAGAACAAAATATCTTGAAAGCAAAGGATTGCTTTTTGTTGGTACTGGCGTTTCAGGCGGTGAAGAAGGTGCGTTGCTTGGTCCCTCGTTAATGCCCGGCGGTTCATCCGCGGCGTGGCCGGAGATAAAACCGATATTCCAGTCTATTGCCGCAAAGGTTGATAACAATATTCCCTGCTGCGACTGGATTGGCGAAGACGGTGCCGGACATTTTGTTAAGATGGTTCACAACGGAATTGAATATGGCGACATGCAACTTATTACTGAAGCGTATTTAATAATGAAAACTCTTCTAGGTATGAGCGCTGACGAAATGCACGAAGTATTCGCAAAATGGAACCAGGGTGAATTGAATAGTTACCTAATTGAAATTACTGCCGATATTCTTGCGTACAAAGATGCCGACGGAAAACCGCTTGTTGATAAAATTCTTGATACCGCCGGACAAAAAGGTACCGGTAAATGGGCTGCCAGCACAGCTCTTGATTTAGGCATTCCGTTAACTACGATTGCGGAAGCAGTTTATGCGCGTTGCCTTTCTGCAATTAAGGAAGAAAGAGTAAGTGCTTCAAAAATTCTTACCGGCCCAACTCCAAAATTTGAAGGCGATAAAAAAGCATTTATCGATGATCTGGGTAAAGCTCTTTACGCTTCTAAAATGGTTTCTTATGCGCAAGGCTACGAGCTTATGAGAGCCGCTGCTGCTGAATATAAATGGAACCTAAATTACGGCGGTGTTGCATTAATGTGGAGAGGCGGCTGTATAATTCGGTCGGTATTTTTAGGCAAAATAAAAGAAGCGTTCGATAAAAATCCCGGTTTAACAAATCTTCTTCTCGATCCGTTCTTCAAAGAAAAAATAGTTTCATCCCAGGAAGCATGGAGAAGAGTTGTAGCTTCTGCAGTTGTAAATGGAATACCTGCACCGGCATTAAATTCTGCATTAGCTTACTTTGACGGATACAGGGCGGAAAAGCTTCCAGCCAATCTACTACAAGCACAGCGAGATTATTTCGGCGCACACCGTTATGAAAGAATCGATAAACCGCGCGGTGAGTTTTTCCATACAAATTGGACCGGCAGAGGCGGCACCACCGCATCAACTGTTTATAATGTTTAAATTAATTTTAAATATAAATTAAAAAGCGGAAGATTTTTCTTCCGCTTTTTTTATTACTTATTGTTTTAATATTTTTTAATGTGAAACTTTAATCCAGGTGTGTTTTAATCAGTGGAGCTCATGGATATTTTGTAATACATACCGAATTCCTTATCAGAGCCCAAAATATGTTGAATCAACCAATCTTTTAAAATGGAAATCAATTTTTCTCCCAGTTTCAAATTCCCGGTTTTTAG
>DAIERC010000067.1 GCA_027347125.1 Ignavibacteriales bacterium | reverse complement strand
GTTTTGTTGTATATATTAACCACAACTCTTATTATCTACAAAATAATTTAAAATGTGTTCCCGTACTTTACAATTATATGGTTGCCGTAATTTTGGAGCCGCAGTAATTATAATTTTATTGACTTTGCTGTACTTCGGTTGTTCATATAAAATTGCCGGAGCGGGGAATACGGATTTATCATTCGAACCTTTAAGAACAAATGCGTGGGTTAATTTGATGCCGGGTAGAAAAACGACATTTCACCTGGTTGTGGAAGGCGTTTTAATTAATAAAAGCCAGCTGCCGGTTGAAAACATTTTAATTGATAGCGCAATAGTTTATCAGCACATGAAAAAAATTTTTGGTTTTAAACCTTTTGTAATATGGCCGGGAAAAGATACCAGTATTCACCTGGCAGATACATTAAAATTTAACTTCCGAAATGAAAAAGGCATACCTGTTGAAAAAGGATTAGACATTGACGACGTTATTGATGTCTTCATTTTGTTTTCTTACAACGGGAAAATGTTTGACTATATGCTGAAAAATATAAAACTTGAGAAAGTGTACTGATGTTGGTTAACGACATTATCATATTGATTATTTTACTTCTGGTAAGCGGTTTTTTTTCAAGTTCTGAAATGGCGTTTGTTGTCTCAAATAAGTTGAAGCTTGAAATAAAGGCTAGAAAAAATAATCTGTCCGCAAAAACCGCGTTTCTGTTTTCACAGAATCCGCAAGATTTCTTTTCCACGGTTTTAATCGGTAATAATATAGTTAATATTGCGTTTGCTTCAATTTGCACGGTTGTTCTAACAACTTTTCTCGGACTAGGTGAGTTAAGCATTTTATTTATTTCTACTTTTGTACTGCTTATTATCGGCGAGCTTATCCCGAAATATTTTGCGCGTGAAATTGCCGACAGGTTTGTTCTTTTGTCGGCGCTCCCGGTTAAGGTTGTTTCAGTTGTGCTTTTTCCATTTGTTAAAGTTTTATCCTCAATATCTTCAAGACTTACCCAGTCGTCAAACGTAAAAGAAGAAAAGATAAATTATTTGTTCAGCAGGGAAGATATTGAATCGCTTGTTGAAGAAAGCATGGAAGCGGGAATTGTTAACAAAAAAGAAAGTGATATAATTAATAAAGTTTTTTATTTGGGCGAACAAAGAGTGTATGAGGCGATGCGCCCGCGAACCGAGATTGTTGGCGTTGAGATAGGCCAGAATATTAACGAAGCACTTACAATCTTTATTGAATCGGGATACTCAAAACTTCCGGTTAATGAAGAAAACCTTGATAATATTAAGGGTGTTGTATTCGCGTACGATATTTTCAAATCGCCGGAAGATTTGAAAAGCATAACGCGCGAAATTATTTTTGTTCCGGAGACCAAAAAAACATTCGATATGCTTAACGAAATGCTCACCCGGCAGGTATCAATTGCAATTGTTATCGATGAATTCGGTGGAACGGCGGGCATCATTACGCTTGAAGATATTATGGAAGAACTTTTCGGCGAGATAAAAGATGAATACGATGTGGAAGAAGATATTTGCCGCCGGATTGCCGCTAACACATATTTAATAAGCGGAAAGGTTGAAATAGATTTTATTAACGAAAAATATAGCCTTAATATTCCGACTGGAGATTACGAAACAATCGGTGGGTATTTAACTTCAAACCTCGGCCGCATTCCTGTTGAAGGTGAAAATGTTGTAGTAGATAACTTCAATATTTTAATTGCCAGGGCAACATCTATTAAAATTGAGTTGGTAAAGCTTACGTTAATTGAGCAAATGGAATGAATATTTTTACATAGGCGGTTAATACTGTGTACTTTTTGGTACTTGAGTTAAATTTGCAGTAAATTTATACTCGTAATTAAATTGATTTGTCATCGTTTTACAGGTAAATTTGTTAGCTTTAAATATTTTGGCTAAAGATAAGAATTCGAAAGCCAGAACAGGTTATTTTGAAACAGACAACGGAAGGGTTGAAACACCCATTTTCATGCCGGTAGGTACACAAGGTACAGTAAAGGCTGTTAATCAAAATTTTTTAGAAAACGATATTAAAGCTCAGATTGTTCTTTCAAATACTTATCATCTTTATTTGCGTCCCGGAACCGAAGTGCTGGAGCAAGCAGGTGGGCTTCATAAATTTATGAACTGGAATAAACCGATTCTTACGGACAGCGGCGGCTATCAAGTTTTTAGTTTGGCCGAGCTTAGAAAGCTTAAACCAAATGGTGTTGAATTCCGATCGCATCTGGACGGCTCCAAACATCTGTTTACTCCGGAAAAAGTTATTTCTATCCAAAGGAGTATCGGCTCTGATATCATGATGTCGTTGGATGAATGCACTCCATATCCATGCGATTATGAGTATGCTCTTAAATCCACTAAGCTTACTTCCGATTGGGCGGTACTTAATAAAGAAGCATTCGATAATTCCAAACCGCTTTATGGCCATAATCAGTTTTTATTTGGAATAATACAGGGCAGCGTGTATAAAGACCTTCGTGAAAGATCGGCTAAAGATTTAACCAAGCTAGATTTCGACGGCTACTCTATCGGCGGGCTTGCGGTTGGAGAGCCAACCGAAGTTATGTATGAATTGGTTGATTTTACTACCGACATCATGCCGGAAGACAGACCGAGGTATCTTATGGGAGTGGGAAGGCCGGAAAATATTCTTGAAGCAATTGAAAGAGGAATAGATATGTTTGATTGCGTTATGCCTACGCGCAACGCAAGAAACTCTTATCTGTTTACTTCAAACGGTATACTTTCAATGCGTAACGCAAAATATAAAAATGATTTTAACCCTGTTGATGAAAATTGCGACTGTTATACCTGCAAAACTTTTACGCGCAGTTATCTCAGGCATCTTTTTATTGCGGGAGAAATTTTAGCGCTGGAACTTGCCAGCATTCATAATCTGCATTTTTATCTTAACCTTGTTAAACAGGCAAGAGAGCATATTAAAACCGGGGATTTTACCGGTTGGAAAAAAAATATTATAAATAACATCTCATTAAACGCAAACAATAAATCGGAGGATTGATTGGAAGCATTATTAGCAATGGCGCCGCCGGCAAACGGAAGCGGCGGATCAGGCAACTTAATTAGTACCGTTATAATGTTCGGTGCTATATTTTTAATCTTTTACTTCATGATTATTCGCCCACAGCAGAAAAGAGCAAAAGAAAGAGAAAAACTTCTTTCTAACGTTCAAAAAGGTGATAAAGTAATTACCAGCGGCGGGCTTCATGGAACAGTTGTTCATATTGAAGAAAAAACTGTATTCATTCAGGTAAGCGATAACGTAAAACTTAAATATGAAAAAAGCGCTATCGGTACCGTCATTCCTTCAAGCAAGGAAGGTAACTGATTTTTCCGGACTAATAAAGGTTATTGCCAAGAGCAATTCTTTATTAGTCCATATTGATTTGTGAAATAAATTTAGGTTGGTAAAATGTTCTGTACAGTTGATGAAGCTATCGAAGAAATAAAAAACGGCAAAGTTATTATAATTGTTGATGACGAGGACAGGGAGAACGAAGGGGATTTTGTTTGCGCTGCCGAGTACGTAACTCCCGAAATTGTAAATTTTATGGCCACGCACGGAAGGGGAATGATTTGCGTAGCCGTAAGTGGTAAGCGACTTGATGAACTCGGGTTACCGCTGATGGTAGATTCTAATTCCGCTCTTCACGGTACACAGTTTACAGTTACAATTGATGCTATTGATGGTACTACCACAGGCATATCCGCCGCAGACAGATCACTTACAATTAAAAAAATAATTGATGATAATACAAAAGCATCGGACTTTGCGCGGCCCGGCCATATTTTTCCGCTAAGGGCTTTTGATGAGGGTGTTTTAAGAAGAGCCGGTCATACTGAAGCGGCGGTAGATTTATGCAAACTTGCTAAACTAAAACCGGCCGGTGTGCTTTGTGAAATTCTTCATGACAATGGCGAAATGGCGCGCGTTCCTGACCTTGTTAAAATTTCCGCTAAGTTTAAACTTAAAATTCTTACTGTTAAGGATGTTATTCAGTACAGGCTGCGTAAAGAAAGACTTATTGAAAAAGTTGCAACCGCAAAACTTCCTACTGCTCACGGCAATTTTAAAGTAAGCGTTTACCAGAGCAAGGTAGATCATAAAGAACATGTTGCTCTTGTAAAAGGTAAAGTAGATCCTGAAAAACCCGTACTGGTTAGAATGCATTCCGAGTGTCTTACTGGTGATGTTTTCCATTCGTTAAGGTGCGATTGCCACGATCAACTTAACGCTTCGCTGGATATGATTTCCAAGGAGGATACGGGTGTTGTTGTTTATATGCGTCAGGAAGGCAGAGGCATAGGGCTTCCGAATAAAATTAAAGCTTATCATCTTCAGGACCAGGGAAAAGATACTGTTGAGGCAAATGAAGCCCTGGGCTTTAAGCCCGATTTAAGAGATTACGGAATCGGCGCTCAAATATTGCTTGATCTCGGAATAAAAAAAATGAGACTTCTTACGAACAACCCCAAGAAAGTTATTGGCCTTAACGGGTATGGTCTGGAAATTGTTGAACGCGTTCCGATAGAAATTGCTCCCAACGAGAATAATGAGAAATATCTTAAGACAAAAAGAGATAAACTCGGTCATCTTATTTTAAGGTGAAATTTTTTAAGAGCGGGCTGAACCCGCTTTTTTTATGAAAGTGTTTATAAAAACTGCTGTATTCAGTTAAGGATTATACTTCGCTGCTAACTCTTTTGGGATTAAGAAGTGATAAAATAAAATTTCCGGTTTAAGAAAAACTTAATTCCCCAACTTATTCCGAATATCAATCATAATAATTTCATCTTTCCCGATTTTCCGGTAATACTAAAATATATTTTAATTATTACGATAATAAGTGCGGCCAGTTTAGTAGAAAAGTTATATTCACAAAAGTTTTATACATGGGGTTAAATTATATATGTTCAAAATTAAAAAAGATATTGAAAAAAACAGACTGTACATTACAATTAACGGTATCCTATCAATTTCAGAAGCAAAGATAGCCAGGGACATGTTGATAAAAGAAATCGATGAATTGAAACCGAATTTTGACCTTATTAATGATATTTCACAATTTATCCGCGGGCAAGAAGAAGCCGGCGAAGTACTTAAGGAAATAATGACTGTTATGATCGAGAAAAAAGCAAATCGAGTAATTCGTGTTGTCGGAGCATCTAAAATCGGGCTACTTCAGTTTGCAAATTATTCTTTACCCATCCAGGCATACAAATTAAGTTACGTTCCCACCATGGCAGAAGCGGAAAAACTATTGGATCAGAAATAAGAATGAATAAAATATTTTTGGGAATTATTTCTCTTAAAAAATATTTTAATAAAAGGATGGAAACCACTCCATCCTTTTATTTTTATAATCGTTACGTTTGTTAAAACAATCCCTCAATCGATAAATATCTTTCGCCGGTATCATAATTAAATGTAAGTACGCGCTTGCCTTTGGGTATATCTTTAATCTTTTTAGCAACCGCCGCCAAAGCCGCTCCGGATGAAATACCGATGAAAAGCCCTTCTTCCCTGGCAGCCCTTTGCGTATAATTAAAAGCTTCTTCTTTTTCTACGGAGATTGTACCGTCTAACAAGGTAGTATCCAAATTTAAAGGAATAAATCCTGCGCCCAGTCCTTGAAGCGGATGTGGCCCAGGCTGCCCGCCAGAAATTACAGCTGAGCCTGCGGGTTCAACGGCAAACACTTTTAACTGAGGAAATTTATTTTTTAAAACTTTTGAAACACCGGTTATATGTCCGCCCGTTCCGACTCCCGTAATTAAATAATCGATTCCGTCCGGAAAATCTTTTAAAATTTCTTTGGCCGTAAAATCGGCATGCACTTGAATGTTGGCCGGGTTTTCAAACTGTTGCGGCATCCAGGCATTTTTATTTTCAGCAATAATTTCCTTTGCCTTTTCGATAGCTCCTTTCATTCCAAGTTCCCTTGGTGTAAGCTCGAACTTGGCGCCGTACGCCGACATTAGTTTCCTTCTTTCGATCGACATTGACTCCGGCATAACCAGGATAATTTTATAACCTTTTACCGCCGCAACCATTGCCAGGCCTATGCCAGTATTGCCGGAAGTAGGCTCTACTATAATGCTTCCTTTTTTTAATATCCCTTTCTTCTCGGCATCTTCAATCATCGAAAGGCCGATTCTATCTTTTATGCTTCCGCCGGGATTTGCTTTTTCAAGTTTTACCCACACTTCGTGGCTGTCACCAAACAGTTTGTTTATTCTAATATGTGGTGTGTTTCCAATAGCTTCTATAATATTATTGTACTTCATTTCTTCTCCTTATTCTTTTTTATGTAACAAAAAAGCCCTTCGTAAATTGAAGGGCTTTTGCTAACTAAATAAATAAAAAATATTTATATATACGTGGTCAGGCAATGTCCTCCATCGTAAGATAAAAGTTATTATAACAACAACAGATTGCCGTTTCGTATGTTTTGTTCATTTGTATATTTAGGATTCTCTTAATGCTTGCTACAAAAGTAAACTAATGTATAAATGATGTCAAGTGCTCTGCATTACGTAATATTTTATTAGACGGCGAAAATTATTTTTAGATGATAAACTCCATCGTATCAAAATAATTTTCATTCGAGCGTACTTTTACTTCTATTTTACTGTAAACCACCGAATTAGGCGGAACACTTTGAGTTACCCAGGCGTTTCCTCCGATCACGCTGTTCTTGCCGATAACGGTTTCTCCGCCGAGTATTACCGCTTGCGAATATATTATTACGTCATCCTGAATTGTCGGATGGCGCTTTGTATTCATCAAAGATTTATCAACGCTTAAAGCGCCAAGTGTAACGCCCTGATATATCTTTACATTCTTGCCTATTATTGTCGTTTCGCCTATTACAATGCCGGTTCCGTGGTCTATGAAGAACGGGGAATTTATTTCCGCTCCCGGATGAATATCGATGCCGGTAATTTCGTGAGCATGTTCGGTCAATATCCTGGGGACGATAGGAATATCAAGTTTATACAACTCGTGCGCAAAACGATAAATAAGAATTGCCATAAAACCGGGATAAGCCAAAATAACTTCGTCTATACTTTCGGCAGCCGGGTCGCCTTTGTATATTGCTTCAGCGTCTTCCCACAGCATATCGTGCACCTGCGGAATTCTTGAAATAAATTTGTTCGCTGTTTTTTCTATGGTTATTTCGTTTTTCCCATTAATAATTTTCAAAAGCGAAATCAGGTTTCTTTCCATTAGCTGAAGCTTTGCGATTACGTCTTCGGGTGAATAATAAATCTTATTTGAAAAATGCGGAAACAGGAAATCTATCATCTCATTCAGGAAGTCAATCGAATCTCTTTTTAATGAAGAATTGCATAAATGCATTTCCCTCTTTCCTAAAAGCTTTGACGCAAAATCAAAATACGGTGAATCTTTTTTAAGTTCGTTAATCATAATAAATACCCTGCCGTAAAAAATTTAAGTAATAATTTTATAGAACAAACTACAATTATTTCCGTAAGCAAGAAGTAATTTATTAAAAGTTTCAGACAATAGGTATGATTTCTTACCTGCGTTGAATATAACGGTAATTATTTCCTGAATTTTAAAATTATTTTCATATCTTCAAAACCTTTTTAAACTTTATTTTAAATGATCTTGTCAAATTAAAGCTAATTAGTTTTTCTTCAATTTCATAAAAGGGGTTAGCATGTTTTATAAAGTTACTGTCCTATTTATCTTTTTAACTGCTTCAACTTATTTAGATTTTGCCCAGCAACGCCAGGAGAGAAGAGGCGGAACGATATCCGGCAAAGTATCGGATTTAAATGAAAAGGTGCCAATTGAATACGCAAATATTATTCTTCTATCTCAAAAAGATAGCACTCAGGTTACCGGTACCGTTACCAATAAAGAAGGAAAGTTTTCTTTAACAGGGATTGTCCATGGAAGCTATTTTCTTAATGTTCAGTTTATCGGTTATGAAAAAAAAGTGTTAAAAAATATTTCGTTTGCCGGTTCTAATATTGACCTTGGTAATATTTACATAAAACCTTCCGCAATAAATTTACAGAATGTGGTTGTTCAGGGAGAAAGATCGCCTGTTACGTACCGTATAGACAAAAAGGTAATTGATGTAAACCAGATGCAAACTGCCATCTCAGGGAACGCCGCGGATGTTCTTGAAAATATTCCGTCAATTTCGGTTGATATAGACGGCACCGTAAGTTTAAGAGGAAGCTCTAGTTTTACGGTGCTTATAGACGGCCGTCCGTCGGTTATGGATGCCCAGGATGCGCTTCAACAGATACCGGCAAGTTCAATAGAAAATATTGAAATAATTACTAATCCTTCCGCTAAGTACGACCCCGAAGGAAACGCCGGGATAATAAATATTGTTATGAAGAAAAATAAAAATTTCGGACTGAGCGGCATAGCTAACTTAAACGCCGGCGCAAATGATAAATTCGGCGGGGACTTTTTATTCGAGCACAAAACTTCGTTGCTTACTTATAATTTCGGTTTGGATTATAACCGTCGTTTTTTCCCGGGCACAAGCAGGGAAGAGCAACAATTTGATTATTTAAACAACGTTTCCATTGTTAATTCAACCGGAACGCGTGAGCGCGGCAGGATCTCTTTCGGCTTAAGAGGCGGAATAGATTTTAATCTTGGTCAAAGCGATCGTTTAAGTTTCGGAGGCCGCTTCGGTACCAGGGAGCAGAATAATAATTCGTTTTTGAACTACAGCGAATGGTCTATTTTAGAACCGCAAAATTTTCTTTACCTAAGTAGAAACAAGAGCAGCCGTTCCGGAAATTTTTATGCAATCAATTCCAATTACACACATAAGTTTTCAACTTCCGGGCATGAACTGTCCGGCGAATTCTTCTTAAGCCATCACACTTCCGATGAATCTACTTTGTCCGCCGAAATTCAGGAGCAGCAACAGTTCGGAGGAAAAAAGACTATTGAGAACGGGCCTGAAGCCGGATTCAGGGGCAAGATAGATTACGTCTTACCGTTGGGAGAAAAAAGAAAATTTGAGGCCGGCTCAAAAGGTGAAATAGAAATTTCCCAAACAGTAAACGAGCTTTACCAGTTTAGTACTCAATCAAATGTTTATGAATTCCAGCCCGATTTCAGCAATAACGTAAATTCCAAAATAAGCGAGCTGGCGGCTTATTCAATGTATTCCGATATATGGGGAAATTTTGGGTTTCAGGGAGGTTTAAGAACCGAATACACTTATAGAACAATTAAACTTGAAGAAAAAAATCAGAATTTTTCAATAGACAGATGGGATCTTTTCCCGGCAGCGCATACCTCATATAAATTTAGCGAAGAAACCCAGGCGATGTTAAGTTATACACGGAGGATTGATAGGCCGAGCGATTGGAACCTGGAACCCTTTTATACATGGACAGACGCAAATAATATACGCCGCGGAAATCCTGATCTTAAACCGGAGTTTATTGATTCGTATGATCTGAGCTTTCAAACATTTTGGGTCGGCGTTTCATTTTCAAATGATTTTTATTACAGGGTAAATCACAATAAAATTGAAAGAGTAAATTCGGTTTATTCAGAAAACGTAACCCTTACTACTTTCGATAACGTAGGAACCGATTATTCGCTTGGCTCCGAATTTATGGCTACTTACGATCCATTAAAAATTTGGAATGTTAGTCTTACCGGCAACGTTTATAATTACAAAATTGAAGGAATACTTTATAACGAACCTTTTTCTAGAGAAAGTTTTAACTGGTCGATGCGTATAAGCAACGGCTTAAAAGTTACTGGCTCAACAATGCTTCAGTTAAATGTTAGGTATAATAGTCCTACGGTATCTTCACAGGGAAGATGGGAAGGATTTTTTATGACCGACTTTGCGCTTAAACAGGATCTGCTTGAAAAGAAATTATCTTTAACCTTGCAGGTTAGGGACTTGTTTAAAACAGCGAAGCATGAGTTTTCTTCGCAGGGGCCAGATTTCCGGACATCAAGTTATTTTACAAGGGAAGCACCTATTGTTATGCTTAACTTAAGGTTTAATTTTAATAATTATAAAAAAGAAGATATGCCCGGTAATGAACAACCGGATAATGATGTAAGCGGCGAGGATATTTAATCTATAGATTCTAATTTAATAAATCATCCCGCGCAATGAGGGATGATTTGTTATTTTAATAATAAAAATTAACTGCCTGTTTGTTTTAGTTCCAGGTTTGCTATGTTAAACGGAATATCGGATAATTCTACTTTCGGATTTTTTTCAATAAAATAATTCATAGACCATTCACTGGTAAATAGAACAATCGTTCTTTCTTCGGAATCAAGCGCCCAGGCTGCTCCTGCAGGTAGTAGTATTTGAGATTGTTGCTCGGCGCTAATTTCGGGTGAAAGCCATCGCATTACTTTCCAGTTTGTTTGTTCCAGTCTGGATTCTGCCCCGTATTCGCTTTCAAGTCTGTATTGCACTACTTCAAACTGCAGCGGGCCTACCGCGCCAAGCACCGGAACTTTTTGGTAAGAGCTTTTCAGATAATAAGCCTGTATTACTCCTTCCTGTAAAAGCTGGTCCAAACCGTCCCTGAATTTTTTATAATTAGACGGATTCGGGTTGTGCATAAATACAAAATGCTCAGGTGCGAACTTCGGTATTTCATGATAAATTATATCCGCGTCTTCCGATATTGTATCGCCAATTCCAAAATTTGAATTACCTACAAAACCGATTATATCGCCCGGATACGCTTCGTCAACCGTTTCTCTTTCTTGCCCGAAAAGTTTTTGCGAGTTTGAAAGCCTGATTTTCTTTCCGCTCTTAATATGTATTGCCTGCATATCCCTGGTAAATTTTCCCGAACAAATTCTTAAGAAGGCAATTCTGTCCCGGTGTTTGGGATCCATATTAGCCTGAATCTTAAATATGAATCCGGAGAACAAATCGTTTTCAGGTTTTATTATTCCCTGAGCGCTGTTTCTTGGGGCCGGCGGGATTGCATATTTTAAAAACCCGTCCAGCAAAAGCTGAACACCAAAATTGTTCATTGCACTGCCGAAGAAAACGGGAGTTAATGTGCCGTTAAGAACCCTATCCGAATCATACTGTTCTCCGGCCGTGTCCAGCATCTCCAATTCTTCGGTAAGTTTTGCATAACTCTCTCCGCTTAATTTTTCCTTTACTACATTGTCCGATAAATTCATAACAGATACCGGTGCTTTATAAGAACCGCCGGTTGTTTTTTCAAACAGATGTATCTGTTTGTCTATCCGGTCGAAAACGCCTTTAAAATCTATACCGGTTCCGAGCGGATAGTTCATCGGAAAAGCCCCGATGCCTAGGACATTCTCTATTTCATCCAAAAGTGCCAATGGTTCTAAAGTTGGCCTATCAAGTTTATTGATGAAAGTAAAAATAGGTATTGCCCTTTTACGGCATACCTCAAAAAGTTTTCTAGTTTGTGCCTCTATTCCTTTTGCGGCATCAATAACCATTACAACCGCATCTACGGCGGTTAAAACCCGGTATGTATCTTCCGAAAAATCTTCGTGACCGGGAGTATCAAGCAGATTGATTTTATAATCTTTGTAATCAAATTGAAGTACGGTGGAACTTACTGAAATACCTCGTTTCTTTTCCAGTTCCATCCAATCTGATGTGGAAGATCGTTGATTTTTTCTAGCCGTTACGGAACCAGCCAATTGCAAGGCTCCGCCGTAAAGAAGAAATTTTTCTGTTAACGTGGTCTTACCTGCGTCGGGGTGCGAAATAATTGCAAATGTTCTTCTTCTGTTTATTTCTTTTATATTAGCCATAAATTATGCGGTCTAAGTTTTATTACATGTATAATTGTTAAAAAATGATGATGCAAAGTGATAGGAACCTAAGCGCTGCCCTAGTAGAAGAATTCGGAAATAAGTGAAGCGGAGATTATCGATCGAATGTTTTTATATGTCCAGGTCAACTTCATAGAATAATTGCTAAAAAATATTATTTTGATATTGTAAATTTAACTATTTAATAATTATATAACAAAATATAAAATGGCGTGTTTGCCATAAATTACAAAGAGCTGTAATGCCTGAGAATGATAATCTTCAACAAGCGGGTAAGAGCTATACGGAAATTGAAAAACAATCTGCGTACAAAGAAGCATTAAGCTTTGCAAAAAATCATTATGAAAATTTTCCCGTTGTTTCTTTTCTTGTTCCGGAAGAATTAAGAAAACACGTTGCAATAATTTATTGGTTCGCCCGTACCGCCGATGATTTTGCCGACGAAGGAGAGCTTGCGGAAACAACAAGGCTTATTGAACTTAATAAATTTGAAAACAGGTTAAGGAATTTAATTACTGAAAATTTTGAAGAACCGTTGGAACTTGCGCTTTATTCCACTATTAAAGAGAAGAATCTTTCCCCCGTTTTGTTTTTCGATCTGTTAAAAGCATTTAAGCAGGATGTTGTTAAGAAAAGATATAATAATTTCGATGATGTATTGGAGTACTGCAAATATTCGGCAAATCCGGTTGGCAGATTGATTTTGGAGCTAAGCGGAATACGTGATGAAAAAGCATTCCGGTATTCGGATAAGATCTGTACCGCTTTGCAGCTTACAAATTTTTTACAGGATACTGCCGTAGATTATAAGAAGGGAAGAATTTATCTCCCTGCGGATGAGATGGAAAAATTCGGTGTTAGTGAAAAAATGTTTGAGTTAAATGAAAATAACCTTAATTTAAAGAAGTTATTAACTTATAATGTTAACCGGGCGCAGCGCCTTTTTGATGAAGGGAAAAACTTATTTTCATTCCTCCATGGTCTGTTGAAGTTTGAGATTAAATGGACTGTTCTGGGCGGGCAAACGGTGCTTGATAGAATCAGAAAAAATGATTATGATGTATTGAATAAAAGACCGCAATTAAGTAAAAAGGATTTTCTGGCTCTGCTTTTAAAGGCGTTTATAAAATGACAGATTCTTCAAAAGAAATAACAAAGAATAGCAAGAGTAGTTTTTACTATGCTTTCAGCTTGCTTCCCACGGTTAAACGGGATGCGATGAATACTGTTTATGCTTTTTGCCGAAAGACGGATGATATTGTTGATGAAGAAAGCGAATCGATTGACCTGAAATATGAAAAACTTCATAAATGGAGAGTGGAACTTGAAAAATCTTTAAAGGGACATTCCGACTATAACCTGTTAAACAAGCTCGGCAAAACCATTTCACAATTTAGCATTCCGGTAGACCCGTTTTTCGAACTCTTAAAAGGTATGGAAATGGATTTACAGAAAAACCGGTATCTTACTTTTGAAGATTTAAAACTATACTGTTACCGGGTTGCTTCAACTGTTGGACTTATGTGCATCGAGATTTTCGGCTACAAAAATAAATCAGCCAAAGATTTTGCTGTTGATCTTGGAATAGCTCTTCAATTAACCAACATATTGAGAGACGTAAAAAAAGATGCGGACAATGGAAGAATTTATCTTCCACAGGAAGACCTGCAAAAATATTATTATACGGAACAAGATATATTCAACCATACTTATAACGATAACTTTGCCGGTTTAATGAAATACCAGGCGCAAAGAGCCGAATCGTATTTTAGAAAAGCCAGTGAAGATTTAGACCTTGACGATAAGTATTCAATGTTTGCTGCCAGGGCAATGCAACATATCTATCATAAATTACTTGAAAGAATTATAGACGCCGATTACGATGTTTATAATAAAAACATTAAAATTCCTAAAATTGAAAAAGTAGGAATAGCAGTTCGCGTTTGGGCTAAGTACAGTTTAGTATATTGATGAAAAGATGCATTGTAATCGGTGGCGGATTTTCCGGGCTCACCTCGGCTGTTTATCTATCCAAAGCCGGTTTTAAAGTAACTCTTCTGGAATCTTCACCGAAGCTTGGGGGAAGAGCTTATTCAGTAAAGGACAAAGAAACATGCGATGTAATCGACAACGGGCAGCATATATTAATGGGCTGCTACAATTACACTTTAAATTTTCTT
Source organism: Ignavibacteriales bacterium (assembly GCA_027347125.1). GTDB lineage: Bacteria > Bacteroidota > Ignavibacteria > Ignavibacteriales > Ignavibacteriaceae > FEN-1297. The sequence continues at coordinate 2,186 of DAIERC010000067.1, read as the reverse complement.
AAAGAAATTAGTGCCGAAGAAAATTTAATAACACAAGATCGCCTGGAAATAAATTTTGTTGACGAAAATTTTGAACTCTTACCTCTTGCGGCTCCAAAAATAATTTATCCGTTCAATCTTCTTTTTGCAATTTTGAAATATAAAGCGTTAACAACAGAAGATAAATTAAGATTTATATCGTTCTTTACAAAAATTCCGTTTTACTCAAACCGCGACCTGGAAAGGATGACGGTTGCCGGATGGTTAAAGAGAGAAAATCAAAGTGATAGTTCGATAAAAGCATTCTGGGAGATACTTGTTGTAGGCGCATTAAATACAAACATAAACAACGCTTCGGCAAAAATTTTTGCCAGCATATTAAAAGAAATATTTTTTAAAGGTAATAAGGCTGCGACAATACTAATTCCGAAATTCGGATTGACGGAAACTTATTGCGGCCATGCTTTTGATTACATAGTAAAAAAAGGGGGCAAGGTTAATTTAGGCGAAAGCGTAATTGAGCTTAAGAGTAACGGCGGAATATTAACCGAAATAATTACAGAGCACTGTAGTATTAAAGACTTTGATTTTGTAGTATCAGCTGTTCCGTTATATGCGTTTAATAAAATAAAAAAAGATCCGCTTCTGAATATTGATCTTCAGTTGAATTATTCTTCTATCTTATCGGTTCATTTGTGGCTGAAAAAGAATCCGCTAAAAGAAAAATTTTACGGATTAATCAATTCGCCCGTCCACTGGATTTTTAATCATCTTAATCATGTAACGATGGTAATTAGCGACGCCGACGAACTTGTAAAACATGGAACCGAAGAAATATTTAACCTGGCGTGCGGCGAATTGGAAAAATTTTTCACAATAAAAAGAACAGAGATTACAGCGTTCCAAATAATAAAAGAAAAAAGAGCTACATTCATTCCTTCAAACGAAATAATAAATAAAAGGCCTAACACTCAGACAAAACTTTTAAACATGTATCTTGCAGGTGATTGGATAAATACGGGTCTTCCTTCAACAATTGAAAGCGCCGTTAAAAGCGGAAAGCTTGCTGCCGACTTAATTATTAATTCTTAAAAAATTTTAAACGTCTAAGTTTTAAAACCAGCAGTCGTGGTAATTGCATTGAAATTAATTCCAATGCAAAATTACATTTCAGTTATTCTTGTAAATGAAAAATATATTATCGTATTGATTTAATATTCAACAATTTTTAAAAGTCCTTAAAAACCAAATTTGCAGCAGAAAATTATGGCAAATTGTTCGGAAATCGAAGTAATTGAGTTCATACGTTTTGATAGATGTTTGTGGAATTACTTGAATATTAAAAAACACATTGAATATTTAACTGCTTGTGCTTAAATTCTACACATGATTATTCATTATAATAAATAATTTTTCTTTTTATAAGAATTTAAACTTGGAGGTTACAAACAAAAGCTATTGCACTTAATAAATAATTTTAATACTTAGAATTGTTACAAATAATATCCTCTCCTGAAATGGTAGCATTTTAAGAAAAATTTAATCAACATAATATTCTAAAACCTTAACCAGAGGGGATCTGGAATGAACAACGAGAACTTAACAATTACCGATACTGCCAAATTACTACTCCACGATAAGGAGTATGACTTACCAACTACCGTCGGCGCCGAAGGCGAAGTCGGAATTGATATCACCCAGTTAAGAAGCAAAAGCGGAGCTATTACGTTAGACAGCGGTTATGGAAATACCGGTTCGTGTGAAAGTGCTATTACTTTTATAGACGGTGAGAAAGGGATACTAAGATACCGCGGATACCCGATCGAAGAACTTGCGGAAAAATCTAATTTTATCGAAGTAAGCTATCTGCTTGTATTCGGTCATCTTCCTTCAAAAACCGAGTTAGAGAAATTCCAGTTCGGTTTAACGCATCATAGTTTGATTCACGAAGACATGAAAAAATTTTTCGAAGGGTTTCCGCCTACTGCTCACCCTATGGGAATTCTTTCTTCAATGGTTAGTTCGCTATCTGCTTTCTATCCCGAAGCCGGATATAATGCAGACATTGAATTAAATATAATCCGTCTTCTTGCCAAACTAAAAACGATAGCCGCTTTCTCTTTAAAAAAATCTATCGGTCAGCCGTATATTTATCCTCGAAATGATTTAAGCTACAGCGCCGATATGCTCCATATGATGTTCGCGGT
>DAIERC010000027.1 GCA_027347125.1 Ignavibacteriales bacterium | reverse complement strand
TGAAGCTTCAACTACATTTTTCAGCTCTTCAAATTGCGCGGTTAAAGTGTTCCTTAATTCGTTTAGTGATTTACCTGCTGAGGGCTTTTCTTCTTTGGAAACATTTTTCAGTTCGTCGAATAACCCGGTAATAAGGCCGTTACGACTGAAATATTTTATCCTGATATCGTCAAGTTGTTTTAAGCTTTTTGCGTTTGAGATATCTTCATTAAAATCTTTGCTTACTTTCTTAATTTTATCGTCTAACATAAAAAGAGCATTTCGATTTTTTAAAATAAATACCCTCTTGAATTTAAAAAGAACATCAAGAGGGTATAAGAAAATTAGTTAGCTGAAAAGGTTACTATCTCAGTAAAAGCAGCAGGGTTTTCTGCGGCCAAATTTGCAAGTATCTTTCTGTTTATGCTAACACCTTTTTGATCAAGAGCGTGAATCAATCTGGAATAAGTTGTTCCGTTTGCTCTTGCGGCGGCGTTAATCCTAACAATCCACAATTGCCTAAAGGTACGCTTTTTAAGTTTTCTGTCCCTGTAAGCGTGAACCAAACCTTTTTCTACATGGTTTTTTGCAATGGTGTAAACTTTGCTACGCGCACCCCAGTAACCTTTAGCCAGTTTTAATATTTTTTTACGTTTTCTGTGTGCAGCAACCTTATTTTTTGAACGTGGCATTTTATCTTTCCTTTTTCATTTACATTATTGAAGCATATCTTTGACACGGTTTTCTTCGGATTTAGAAACCAGCGTTGCGTGTCTTAAATTTCTTTTTCTCTTAGTTGATTTTGAAGTAAGAATATGGCTTTTGTAAGCTTTCTTTCTTTTAATTCTACCGGATGCGGTTTTTCTAAAAGTTTTTCCCGCTCCGCTGTTGCTTTTCATTTTAGGCATAAAATATTCCTGACTAATTATTCTTTTTATTTTTTACTTTTCGTTTTTGACGGCACCAGAATAACATTCATGTTTCTTCCTTCCATCTTAATAGGGCTCTCTACTTTAGCAATGTCTTCAACTTTTTCGATAAATCGGTTTAGCAAATCTTCGCCTTGTTCCGTGTAAGCCATTTCCCTGCCTTTAAACATTACAACAACTTTAACTTTGTTTCCTTCTTCAAGAAAATTTTCGGCGTGTTTGGCTTTAAATTCAAAATCGTGAACATCGGTGTTTGGATGAAGCCTTATTTCTTTTAATAAAGATACCTGCTGGTTTTTCCTTTGTATCTTTTCTCTTTTTTGCTGTTCGTATTTGAATTTTCCGAAATCAATTATTTTGCATACCGGAGGCTTAGCCTGAGGAGCTATCTCTATAAGATCCTGCCCTCTTTCTTGGGCTAATTTTAACGCATCTTTTGCAGAATAAATTCCAAGCTGCGTTCCGTCAATATCTATTACTCTAACTTTTGGGGCTTTGATTTCCTCATTTACCCTCACATTATCTTGTTGAGCGATTGAAGACCTCTCTAATTTGTTGTGTAATATTTGTTTTTAATTTCGACCTCAATATTATCAATAAAATCTGACAAAGACAAAGAGCCCAGATCACCTTTTTTATGCTTCCTAACGGATATGTTTCCGGCCGCTTGTTCCTTTTCGCCTACTATAATCATGTACGGAATTTTCTGCACTTCCCCTTCGCGAATTTTATAACCTATTTTTTCGTTACGTTCATCCATCTCAGCGGAGATATTCTTTTCCTTTAAACTATCTAGAATTTTTTTAGCATAATCATTAAATTTTTCGCTTACCGGAATAACAACAACCTGTTTCGGATTTAACCACAACGGGAATTCACCGGCTGTATGTTCGATAAGAACGGCAACAAATCTTTCCATCGATCCGAAAGGCGCGCGATGAATCATTATTGGTCTGTGTTTCTGGTTATCGCTACCAACATATTCAAGTTCAAAGCTTTCGGGCAAATTATAATCTACCTGTATTGTACCGAGTTGCCATTTTCTACCCAAAGCGTCTTTCACCATAAAATCAAGTTTAGGGCCATAAAAAGCTGCTTCACCATATTCAACAACTGTATCAATACCTTTTTCTTCGGTAGCTTCTATAATGGCTCTTTCGGCCTTTTCCCAGTTTTCATCGGTTCCGATATATTTAGTTTTATCGTTCGGATCACGAAGTGAAATTTGAGTAGTAAATTCTTTAAAATCCAGAGCTTTAAAGATTAAAAGAATAATGTCTATAACTTTTATAAATTCTTCCTTAAGTTGATCTGGCCTGCAAAATATATGAGCGTCGTCTTGTGTAAAACCTCGTACACGCGTTAACCCGTGCAGTTCACCGCTTTGTTCATAGCGGTAAACGGTTCCGAATTCTGCATATCTCAAAGGAAGGTCCTTATATGAATGCGGTTTACTTTTATATATTTCGCAATGATGGGGGCAGTTCATAGGTTTTAACAGGAATTCTTCTCCTTCAGCAGGTGTGTGAATCGGCTGAAATGAATCTTTTCCGTATTTCTCATAATGTCCGGAAGTTATGTATAATTCCTTCTGACCGATATGCGGAGTGATAACCTGATCGTAACCGTATTTAGCCTGTACTTCTTTCAGGAAATTTTCTAGCCGCGAACGTAGCATGGCGCCCTTGGGTAGCCACAAAGGTAAACCCTGCCCTACTTTAGAGGAGAAGGTAAATAGTTCAAGTTCTTTGCCTAATTTACGGTGATCCCTTTTTTTTGCTTCTTCCAAAAATATGAGATAATCATCAAGCATTTTTTTCTTCGGAAAAGTAATTCCGTAAATACGGGTAAGCTGTTTATTGTGTTCATCCCCTCGCCAATAAGCCCCGGCAATGCTTAACAATTTTATAGCTTTTATAGGACTTGTATCCGGCAGATGAGGTCCGCGGCATAAATCTGTAAAATTACCCTGGGAATAAAATGTAATCTTTCCGTCTTCGAGCCCTTGAATAAGTTCTAACTTGTACTCCTCGCCTTTTTGTTCAAAATATTTTAGGGCATCTACTTTCGAAACTTCTTTTCTGGAATAATGCTCGTTTTGTCCGGCAAGTTCTGCCATCTTAGTTTCGATTTTAGGCAAATCGCTTTCGGTAATCGTTATTCCTTCTTTAGGGTCTACATCATAATAAAAACCGTTTTCAATACTAGGACCGATTCCAAATTTAATCCCGGGATATAATGATTCCAATGCCTCAGCCATTAAGTGAGCCGATGAATGCCAGAAAGTATGCTTGGCTTCAACATCATCCCATTTGTGTAAAACGATCGATGCATCGGAATTAATCGGGCGCGTTAAATCCCAAATTTCTTTATTTACAGTTGCAGCCAATACTTCATTTGCAAGCCGTGAACTAATGCTTTTTGCAACTTCAAGACTTGTTATTCCTTTGTCGAACTCTTTAACGTTGCCATCAGGAAATTTTATTTTAATTTTTTCCATAATACGTCCTAATAAAAAAAATCGGAGGAAACTCCGACTTGTGTGGGCTCTAGAGGAGTCGAACCTCTGACCTTCTGCACGTCAAGCAGACGCTCTAACCAACTGAGCTAAGAGCCCGGGTAATTTACAATGTAGAATAAATAATGTACAATTTTAAACTGCTTGACAATGCTATAGTAGAAATTTCATTCTACATTGTAAATTATACATTGTACATTTTCCAAGTACCGAGGGCCGGACTCGAACCGGCACGGGAATAAATTCCCACAGGATTTTAAGTCCTGTGCGTCTACCAATTCCGCCACCCCGGCAGAACAACCAATATTTGAAAAAGATATTATTTAATCTTTCAAATTAGCGCGTAAATATAGATAATCAAAAATACTTTTGCAAGAATTCTTAAAGAATAATTATAAAAATAGTTGTAAAAAGTTACTGGTAGTCATCCGAGTCTTTCTGATAAAAAGAAATTTTTTTTAGGCCCCAAATCCTTGACATTATAAAGTAATTGGAATATATTTTTGCTATGAAAAAAGCGTTAATAATAAGCCTTGTGCTTGCCTCGTTTACAACCGTTTCTTTGGCCGATGCAGGTATAGCAGGATTTAAAGTATATAACGATAGCAACGGCAATATTAAAATCGAGTGGAGAACTACCTTCGAAAATAATGTTAAATCTTTTCAGCTTCAAAGAAAAACCGATCAGACAAGTTGGGTTACTATTCACGAATTTCAACCTCAGGGCACAAATAGTTATTATTCATACACCGATTATTCCGCGTATAAAACAACTGATGTAACGTTTGTATATCAACTGGTAATTGTAAATAACGACGGCTCAACAGCTACACTCAGTGAGGCTTCAATCAATCAAAAAGTTTCAAGAGTAAAACAAACTTGGGGCAGTATAAAAGCAATGTTTCGTTAATTCTTTCCTTATAAATGTTTTTCAACCACAATACCACGCTTAAATCTTCCTTACTTTTAATAATTTTTTTTGTGCTGTTAATAATTTCCGGGTGCAGTCCGGGACGTTTTGCCGGTAAGGAAAAATTCACAGAATCTTTTAGCGGAATACCGGTTAGAGTTTTTTTGGACGACGGAGCCGGCAATTATAATTATTCTATAGAATCATCCGTTAAATTATTTAATGAAAATACTCCGGTAGCAATTGTAAAAAAAGGCAACGTATTAAATTTTTCAATAGACGGCAACAGGTTGAATCTAAAAATTGCAGATAGAATTTTTAGCGGATACTATTTTATTGTTGAGCCTGAAGAAACCGGGGCTCTTTTAAGATTTAACGGAAAAAGATACCGGGGTTTGCTCAGGTTCCTAAATGAAAACGGGAAGGTAAAAGTAATTAATTCTGTTCCGCTCGATGATTACGTAAAAGGCGTTGTACCCGCAGAAATGCCTTTAGGAAAAGGCAACCAATACTTCGAGGCGCTAAAAGCTTTTGCAATTTGCGTTAGAACTTACGCCGTAAATAATTTAAAAGGTAACGGCTCTTCATTTGATGTTTATTTGGATACAAGGGACCAGGTTTACGGTGGTGCGAGCGTTGAAAAAAGAATATCGGATAAAGCAGTTGACGAAACAAGAAACATTATACTTGGGTATCAAGGAAAGCCCGCCATCGTATATTATCATTCAATATGCGGAGGGCATACCGAAAAAGCTTCAAACGTATTCCATGTTCCCGATTTGCCTTACTTAAGAGGCGTTGAAGACGGTGACCCGCCCAACTGCTCAATTGCACCGGGTTTTAATTGGAATGTAAAATTCACTGAACAACAGTTTATAAAAAGATTGTCTGATGCCGGTTTAATATTGAATGATAACTACTCGCTTGAGAAAATGGAAGTTACTAGCCGCTTTGAATCAGGCAGGGTAAATGAGTTATCGGTTCAATTGATTGATAAAAACGGCAATGAAAAAACAATTTTGATAAACAGTAATAGGATACGTTATGTTTTAAAACCGCCCGATAATTCAGCTATACTTAGAAGCACATTATTTAATATATTTACAGACGACGAAAAAAATGTTACCG
>DAIERC010000022.1 GCA_027347125.1 Ignavibacteriales bacterium | reverse complement strand
CCGGCACTTATTAGGCAGATGCCCGGTTTTACAAGCGTTAAAAATTCATCCGAAGTTCCGGTATTGCTTCCGTGATGGCTTATTTTCAATACGGAAGCAAGAAGGAACCTTCCATATTCTTCAATATAATAATGCTCGGTTTCCTTTCCGAGATCACCGGTAAACAAAAAAGATGTTTTACCGTATTCAATTTTTAAGACACCGCTTTTGTCGTTGGTTGTACCTTTGTATTGATGGTTATCGTTATTCATGACATAAATTCTGCAATTGCCAACCTTGATTATTTTTTTGTCATAATAATCCAAAGGAATTTTCTTTGCCTTAATAAATTTTTCGAAACGAACATCTTTGTCATTTAGTGAATCCAGCGCCGGCTTAATTACCTTTTTAATTTTATTCGCCTGGATAAGTGAAACAAATCCGGCGTAATGGTCGGCATCTATATGCGAAACAAAGCCGTAATCAATTTTATCTATATTTAGATAATTCAAAAGCGGCGCCACTACCCTTTCACCGTTATCAAAATACGGTGTTGCAATGCCTGCATCAATCAAGGCGGTTTGCCCGTTCGGAAATTTCAACAGGAAAGAATCGCCCTGTCCAACATCTATCATCATCAGGTAAAATTTATTTTTAGTAAAAAATATTTTGTCATCTAAAGAACTGAATACAATGATATTAACAAGCGCAAGAAGCATTAAAATTATTATCGCGGATCTGTGAATAAATTTTTTATAAAAGAATGCCAGGGAAATAAGAAATAGATAAAAAATAAGAATGTCCTGAATTGAAAAATTTTTTATCGGTAGATATGAATACTCATATTTTCCAGATACGCTAACAAACTTGTTCAGAAAAAATACCAACAAATCATTAGCGGCGGCAAAATATCCAGCAACAAAGGTCGATAGATATCCCACCGATAAAGTAAATATTCCTATTCCGACTATTACCCCGATAAGAGGTATAACAACAAGATTTGCGAAGAGACTGATCAGCGAAAGTTTGCCAAAATAATATAATGTGAACGGTATTGTGCCAATTTGCGCTGACAAAGATAATCCCATAATCAGCATAAGATTTTTCAATATATTATTTACCCGCAGCGCTTTTACAAATTTTTCTATATACTGATAAATGACCGCAATAGATAAAACAGCCGCAAAGGATAATTGGAAACCGGGATTAAACAATTCTTTCGGACTAAAAATTAGAATGATCAATGCAGCAAACGAAAGTGAATTATAAAGATTTGTTGAACGGCTTGTTAATAATGCGATAACAAGAATCATAGACATTACCGAAGCCCTTACAACAGAGGGAGGCATGCCGGTTAATAACATGAAGAAGAAAAGCCCAATAATTGTTATGAATGATCTAAAATAGAGATTAAGCCTTCCGAACAAAATTAAAAATATAAGCACTATGAAACCCACATGAAGCCCCGATACCGCGAGCACATGTACAACGCCGGCATTTATATAATATTCCTTTGTATTTGAATCGATCAAGCTTCTATCAGCCAGTAGAAGCCCTCTTAATAGAGCCGCAGCTTCAGGCAGATGCAATTCGCTTATTTTTTCATCCAGTGATTTTCTTACGCGGAATAAATAATCATTAAACGATCTTTCATTGCTCAAAATTATAATTCCGGGCACACCGCTGTTATTTAAAGTACCGCCTATACCTTCTCTGTCAAGATATGAACCGTAATCAAATTCACCGGGATTTCTTATCCCTTTTGCTTTAATCAGCCTACCGTTAATTTTAAGTTTATTTCCAATCGCTATTAAATTATATAATGAATCGGTTTCCGAATTATTGACTCCGTAAAAGCGACAAAGTATATTCATATCCGTTTTGATGTGTGTGGTTCTAATTGTTAGTGAGTCCGCTGTTATTGCAAAGCTAAAACCATTTTCCTTCTTTAAGTTGATAGAATTAATTTTCCCCCACACCGTGGCGTTTTCATAAAAATATTTTTGCGGAATATTACCGGCATCCCGGCTGCTAATCCATAGTGTAAACTGACCGGCTAAAATAATTGATAAGTATATAAAAAAAGTATTTATTTTATCGTAAGTTATGTCTTTGATATAAAACGATATAAATGCGAGCATTGAGAGTAAGGGAAAAGATACGATTAGGAAAGTTCCGCCAAAGTGGAAATAATTTTGAAGGATAATACCGCATATAAAGAGTATGGTAAACTTTATGAGCGGGAATTTATTCATTTAATATATTTTGTTATACCCTGTTTTATTTGCGATATATCTTTAATCTCGTTGAAAAGTTCTCTTGCAAATTTTCCCGACGTAATTGTTAATGATGGATTAAGAGTATGAGTCTTAACCGACAAATCTTCAAGGTTGCCATGGTCAGAGCAAACAAGCAAAGTCATATTTTCATTATCTAGTTCGGTAATCAGAGTAAAAAGGAACTCATCTAATATTTTTAGCAGCGATTCGGCGGTTTCTTCATACCTTCCGTGCCCCAGGTGATCAGTTAGAAAATATTCAAACAAAGTATAAGTGTTTTGCCGGGCTATCCTAATTAGCCTTCTGGCGGCTGTAGCGGGTTTAATTACCCTTAAGCGGTAACCTAATTTCTTATTCCATCTGTCGTTTGTAATTTCAGCGGTTAATGCTTTGCCCTTTCTTACATCGGTGCTGGTGTTAAGCCGTAAACCCGACAATGTGCAACTTAACGAAGTAACGCTAAGCCTCGATCTACCTGAGTTAATATAATCAAAAAATATTTTCGGGTAAGCGTTTGCAAAAAAAACTTTTTTACCTAGATTTTTATAATAAGCAAACAGATTTTTTTCTTTGATGACCGGGATTAATGTGGAATAAGGATAAGGACCGAAATGTTTCCCGACATATTTGGAAGCGTTTATTCCGCAAAATATAGATGTCTGTCCTGTTCCGCTCTGCGGCAAGCCTTCCACGCCCAGCCGTGCATCGGTTGGGAATATATAAGCGCCGTTTTTGTTAAGCACCTGGTTTTCTTGAGAAGGTATTGAGCCGAATATTTCGGAAAAGGCTTTAAAGCCGTATTTGAAGAAGGGGTTGTATTCATAATCTTCCTTCCCTATCCCTACGCCGTCGATAAATATAACCAGTATCGATTGCAAAACGGTTCCTTTAAGCTGATGTATATTTTATTTAGACTCAACCAAAACCGTTACCGGGCCATCGTTTATAATTTTTACGGACATCATCGCCCCGAAAATTCCGGTTTTAACTTTTCCCTTGCCTAAATTATTTTCAATTCTTTTTATAAATCGTTCATAAAGAGGTACTGCTTCTTCCGGCCTGGCGGCTTCTATAAAACTTGGCCTGTTGCCCTTTCGCGCATCGCCGTAAAGCGTAAACTGGGAAATAATAAGCACCTCGCCGTTAACATCATGCAAAGAAAGATTCATCTTTTCATTTTCATCTTCAAACACTCTTAGGCTGCAGCATTTATCGGCCACAAAATCTATATCATCCGGAGTATCACCAACTTTAATTCCTAGAAGAATAACCATGCCGTTTTTAATTTCGGCACTGTAATTTTCTTTTTGTATGTACACGCCGCCTTCCGATACCCTTTGAATTAACGCTCTCATAAATCCCCGGTAATTACTCTGTCAATATTTAAATAATCTTTTATAACCCGGATTTTATTAAAATCATTTTCTGTTAAAATATCAACCACGTTTTGAGATTGTCCCTCGCCCACTTCAAAAAATATCTTGCCTTCCTGTTTTAACAAGCTTTTTGCTTTTGCGGAAATTAACTTGTAGAAAGTAAAGCCGTCAGAGTTGTCGGTAAGCGCAATCTTCGGCTCATAAAGTTTTAACTCAGGCTGTAAATCTTTATACTGTTCCGAAGATACGTACGGCGGGTTAGATACAATAACATCAAAAAAATCACGCTCTAGTTCCGGCTGCTTTGTAATATCTTCTATCTTAAAAATTATTCTCTGATCCACCGCGTTAAGTTTAGCGTTATGTATAGCTGTTTCTAGAGCAAGCTGGCTGATGTCTATTGACACCACGGTTGAATTCGGAAAATATTTAGCCAGTACGATGGCAATATTTCCGCTTCCCGAACCGATATCCAGTATAGTTAGACTTGAATTAGCGTCAAAGCTTTTTATAATTGATTCAACAAGTATTTCAGTTTCCTGCCTGGGTATTAAAACATTTGAGTTAACC
>DAIERC010000014.1 GCA_027347125.1 Ignavibacteriales bacterium | reverse complement strand
GGGTAAGAATATTATAACCGATTTCCATTCTGTTTTTGTTTTTGAAAAGAATAAAGAGCTGCAAAAAATTATTCACGCGTTAAAATATAATCATCGTTTTCTTACCGGTAAATTTATGGGAGAAATACTGGCCGGTTCTATAAAGGATAAATTGAATGAATGGAAAGTCGAGTTAATAATACCGGTACCTCTTCATCAATTAAAAAAGTTTGAAAGAGGTTATAATCAGTCTTATTACATCGCAAAGGGAATTGGGAAAAAGCTCAACATAAAAATCGGAGAAAATGTTTTAGCAAGAACCAGGTATACACAATCTCAAACGACTATGACTTTGGTTGAAAGAGAGCAAAATATTAAAGACGCATTTGTAATTAAAAAATCCAGGGGAATAAAAGATAAAAACCTATTGCTGGTAGATGATGTTATTACAACCGGCGCAACAACAAACGAGTGCGGTAAAGTTTTATTGAAAGCAGGCGCGGCAAATATTTATGCAGTTTCGCTTGCAATAGCCGACTAGTTTAATACAATCTCCTTTACATCCTTTCCGGAGCATTTACGCCAAGAATTGTTAATCCGTTTTTAATAACAATCTTAGTGGCCGCAGCAAGAGCAACGCGAGCCTCGGCAAGTTTTCTTTCAGTGCCCAAAATTCTGCAGAAAGTATAGAACTTATGGAATGACGCGGCGAGTTCTTCAAGATACGCACATATTCTATGAGTCTCAAAAAATTCAGCGCTTAATAAAACTTCATCTTTAAATTTATGAAGATTTCTTAATAACTGTTGTTCTTCGGATGTTGCAAGCAGTTCCAAGTTTTCTGTGGAAGCTTTAAGTTCCTCTTTCTCAATCATCTTAAGGATGGAACAGATCCTCGCGTGGGCATATTGTAAATAGAATACGGGATTTTCATCCGATTGTTTTTTAGCCAGCGCAAGATCGAAATTCATATGCGTGGAAATATTCCGCATATTAAAAAAATATCTCACAACATCGCTGCCTACCTCTTCTTCAAGTTGATCCAGGGTTATATAATTAGCTTTCCGTGTAGACATCTTAACAACTTCGCCGTCATACATTATTGTTACAAACTGGTGAATCAAAACTTTTACTTTATCGGAATCAAAACCCAGCGCCCTTAAACCGGCAAGCACATCGGGATAAGTTGCGTTGTGGTCTGAGCCGAAAATATCGATCATCAAATCATATCCGCGATTAAATTTTGTAATATGGTAAGCAATATCGGGCAAGCGGTAAGTGGGTTCGCCTGTTGATTTAACAATAACCTTATCCTGCTCGTTTCCAAGTTCGGTAAGCTTTAACCACGTCGCGTTATCTTTTTCGTATGCAAGCCCTTTTTCTTTAAACGTATCAATAGTGTTTTTTATTTTGCCTTCTTCGTAAAGCGAGTTCTCATTGTAAAATATTTTATGAATTATTTTAAGACGTTCAAGCGAAGCTTTTATATCTTTAAATATTTCGTTCTCGGCTTTATCCTTAAATTTTCCTTCCGCCGGCTCGTTAATAAGTTTATCACCGTACTCATCAAGCAGGCTTTTCGCGATATCTTTAATATAATCACCTTGATAATAATCGGCGGGGAACTCTATATTATTTCCGAGCAATTCAAGATATCTTAATCTTACCGAATCACCGAGAACACGCATTTGCCTTCCGGCGTTATTAAAATAATATTCGCGGTCAACAGAGTAGCCAACCCATTCAAGAAGATTCGCAATGGTATCACCGAATACAGCGTTTCTTCCGTGGCCTACGGTTAAAGGCCCTGTAGGATTTGCGGACACAAATTCCACATTGGCTTTTTTGCCGTTATGCTTTTTAGATTTTCCGTATTCCTCACCCGAAGATAAAATTTCTTTTGTTATTTGAGCTACAAATTCCGGAGTAAAAAAGAAATTAATAAAACCCGGGCCGGCAATTTCTATTTTATGAATTACTTTTTCATCAATCTTTAACGAAGAAATAATTTCTTCGGCTATCTCTCTCGGTTTTCTTTTAAGCTGTTTTGTAAGAAGCATTGCCGCGTTGGATGAAAGATCGCCGTGGGTTTCAATTTTGGGTACATCAAAGGTTATATTAATGCCGTTAAGATATTCTAATTTTTTAGCGGTTTCTTCAAATACTTTGTGGAGATATTTCTTCAATTTTTTCCCGGAAGTTTATTTTTCAAAAAAATATTAAAAATTATTTGGCGTAATTATTTTCATTACTCTATCGTTAGAGATACTGTATTAATCAAAGTTTAAATTTCAACATCTGCATCACGTAAATATGCGTCAATGCTTTGCGAACTATTGAGATTTTTCCTTCTTCGGTCTTCCCGGTTTTCTTTTTGCAGGAGTTTTCGGTTTAAGAGCTGGATCTTCCGCAATTGTTATTTCGGCATCGCCCCAGAGTTTTTCAAGGTTATAAAAATCGCGCGCATCTTTTTTAAATACATGCACTACAACATCAATATAATCCAGCAGCACCCAGCTTAAAGCCCGGTAGCCTTCTTTGTGCCAGACTTTTATCCCGTCGTCCCTCAAACTTTTTTCAACCTCGTCGGCAATTGCTCTTACCTGCGGCTCCGAATCGGCAGTGCATATAATAAAATAATCCGACATTGTAGTTACGTTCTTTAAATTAAGGATCTTTACATCCGATCCTTTTTTATTAAAGATCAACTCGATGATCCGTTCTACCAAATCTATTGATTCCAATAGTAATCCTTTATTGTTATTGATAAGGTTTTAAATTATTAAAATCCTTCCCAATGATTATTGAAACATCCAGGAAATAATTTCCGTTTATTTGCTGGATTACGTTTTTACTGCTTATTCCCAAAATGTCTGCAACTTTATAAGCGTTAGACATTTTTCCTGTTCTGTCTATGACAATAGACTTTTCAACATCATAAGAAATATAATTCCCCATTTGCACAACATCAAAATGATTGTTCCGCAGAAACTCGGTAAAATTATCAGCAACACCTCCAACGCCGCAGCCATTCAATACTTCCACTTGAATAACCGAAGCGGTGCTTTTTTTATTTTCCGTAATTTCTTGCTGCCCTAATCCTTCAATCTTCATATAAAGCGAATATGCCATATACGCAACAATAACAAGAAGCAGCACAATAATAACATTAAAAATGATGTTTATAGAAGAGGCTTTTAAATTAACATTGTTAGGCAGATTATTGAGTTGGGATTTATCCTTCACGTATTCTCGCCTTGTATCCGTCTAAGAGTAAAATGATGATTTTTTTCTAACAATTTATCTATTACCAATAAATGGATCTCCCTCGCCAAAACCGCTGTAAAACCCGTTGCTGTACCCACCGTAATATGAAAGCGGAGAATAATAACCATAAGGCATATTACTATACTGAAACGAGATGTTTACATCCTTCCAGGGCCTGTAGTTAACAGCCGCTTTGTTTATATAAAATCCGTTAATACTTTTTTGAAAGTCGCTCCCCAAACTGCTGTAAGGTGAGTTTACTACGCTTGCGTCCAGTTGAACATTAAGATTATCTGCTAATTTTAATGCCATACTGTTTGTGTAAACTCCAAGCGCCATTCCCTGCGAACCAAAAGTTGAATATGATAAGCTGTAGGATTGTTTCATTTTAAAGTTATCCGAATTCAGGAAACCGAACAAAGAACCGGAAGATTTCGAAATCATACCGTCTTTAATATCGTTGTTGGAAAAACCCGAATCTTTGAACTGTGCAAAAGCAGTTAAAGAAAAACCCATAAAAAATACAATCAAAAGCTTTTTCATAATATCACCCGGAAATTTGTTTTAATATTAAATAAATCATAAAACAAAATCAATGAATTAACAGCACCGTTTAGTTTCCAAATCACAGTGGTTATATAATTTTTGTAACCTTGTTTTTTTTATCTACCAATACAACTTTGGGTTTATGTTTTCGCGCTTCTTCTTCAGACATCTGTGAATATGTAATTATTATTACTTCATCACCAACCGCGCCTAACCTGGCGGCAGGGCCGTTAAGACAAATCATTCCGCTTCCCGCCGGACCTTCTAGCGTATAAGTTTCTAACCTGCTGCCTGTATTTACATTTACAACCTGCACTTTTTCATGCGGTAAAATATCGGCGGCTTCAAGCAGTTCTTTATCAATTGTAATACTGCCTTCGTAATATAATTCAGCCATTGTTACCGTTGCGCGGTGAATTTTGGCTCTAAACATTTCTCTATTCATTCAAAACACATATTTTTTTATTGTTAAATATACTCAGAATTACAATACAGATTCAAGGTAACTAAATGAAGCAGATACCATCTAGCATAGAGTTTGTGAGCTGCAAAAATATCCGGTTAATTGTATATTTTTATTATTAACGGGTTTATAAAATTATTTTTGTTGATTTTATTCGTCAAAATAAGTGTTAATCACTTGACAAAAGAAAAAAGAGTAGTATATTTGCACAACGAATTATGAAAAAGATCAGCGGAACATATTATAATACGAACAACATTTTTAACCAAAATTCTTGGTGGTGGTGGTATAGTGTGTATAATAGTATGACCCAGTGATCTAGAGATTTAAATTTTACAATTAGAAAACCCTTCTCAGACAAACTGGGAAGGGTTTTTTGTTTCTATGGCAGAATTATAAAAAGGTTTTGAATTATGAATTTTACAACATTTAAAGAATTAGCGGAGTCGTACAACCTGATACCGGTTTACGAAGTAATAACCGCCGATCTTCTTACGCCGGTGCTGGCTTATTTGAAGATAAGGGAAACGGGGAAGCAAAGTTTTCTTTTAGAATCGGTAGAAGGTTCCGCCAACATGGCCAGATATTCTTTCATCGGTAAAAACCCTATTAGAAGTTTTTCAAACGCGGGGCTCGAAATAACCGAAAGCATAAACGGCAAATCAAAAACATTTAATAAAAATATTTTTGAATATGTCCGTGAAGAAATTGGAAAATTTAACCAGCCTAAAATTGATGGATTACCGGATTTTACGGGCGGAATTGTTGGCTACCTCGGATACGAAAATATAGCGCTGGTTGAAAAAGTAATTAAATTCCGCTCTAAAAGTTTTAACCCCGATTCGATATTCGGAGTTTATAATACTATCCTCGCGTTCGATCATTTTAAACATCAAATCATTCTTATTACAAATGTTGCCGTAGCACCCAATACCGATCTAGAAAAATCTTACAGCCATGCAAAATCAATTTTATAATCGCTTAGAGAAGAATTAAAAAAGCCGGTTAACTATACATCTGATTTCAAATTGTCCGGAGA
>DAIERC010000007.1 GCA_027347125.1 Ignavibacteriales bacterium | reverse complement strand
ACATGATAGGCATGGAACATGTGAAACCTGTAACGTACGCCATGGCATGGGTGCTAATGAGCATTAGCGCCATAGGGGTTGTAATACCCACACCGGGCGGTACCGGCTCTTATCACGCGCTTACAAAAGCGGCCCTGGTTTTGTTGTTCGGGTTCGGCGAATCAATTAGCCTGGCATACGCATTCCTGACACACATAATTTCATATGTATTATTTATTTTAAGTGCGCTTTTATTTTTCTTTTTCCTTAACCGACAGCATGATAATTTAATAAAAATAGTTGAAACAGAAATTGAGGAGCTATGAAAAAGATAATTATTGTCCTGCTATTTATGTCGATAAGTACCGCTGCTTTTTGTCAGAACGATGTTCGCGGAGGAATGGGAATTACGTTTATTAGTATTCCGGCACTGGTAGATTATATAAATAACCAGGGCATAGCCCCGGCAAACCAGCAGATTGGAATATTCAGCTCTGCCGTAATATTTTCCGGTGAAGCGGATTACTCGTTAAACGCGAATCATCAAATAGGCGTTGAGGTTGCGTATCTTATTAACTCTTATACTTTCAATCAAAGCATCGGCTTATATAAACTCGACTACGGAATTGTAATGCCTTCGGTTATTTATTATTATGTTATTAGAGATACCGGATTCAATATAAAATTCGGCGCAGGCGCCGGGGTAAGGTTTGTAAATTTAAGTCAACAATGGCCTGCAACTCCAAGCGCTCAAAGTTATAGCTCCACCGGGTTCGGCCTGCTGTTTAGAGCAGACGGCAATACTTTTTTAAGCAAAGATCTTTTTGTGAATCTCGGTTTCGATCTGCGCTATGATGTTAACGGCAAACCGAAAGACGGCAGCCAGTATCTTGTAAATAAAACAAATCAACAAAACGTTAGCTTTAATGCATTCTCCGCCGGAATACGATTGGGAATGACTTACAGTTTTTAGGAGGTACACTTGAATATTTTTGAAGCCATTTTTCTGGGAATAATCCAGGGGTTAACTGAGTTTTTGCCTATCAGCAGCACAGGCCATCTTACGGTTGCAGGAAAATTAATGCATGTAATTTCCAACCAGCATCCTGAAGAATGGACAGCCTTCATGGCAGTTATTCAACTAGGAACTTTGCTTGCCGTAATAATTTATTTCTGGAACGATATTATTCAAATTGTAACCGACTTTCTTCATTACAACGTTAAAGAAAGAGTAAAATTCTCCGAACAAAATCTAAACTCCCGGATGGGCTGGCTGATAATTGTAGGTTCTATTCCCGTTGGTCTTATAGGACTTTCATTAAAAAAAATAATTGAAGGTACGCTTACAAAAGATTTATATGTAATAGCGACAAGCTTAATTGTACTTGCTATTATTTTGGCCATTGCCGAAAAGACCGCAAAGTTTAAAAAAGAGATGAAAGACATCACCTTAAAAGACGCATTTATTGTGGGCATCGCACAGTGTTTCGCACTTTTCCCAGGTTCATCAAGATCTGGCACAACAATTACCGGCGGCTTATTCCTTGGAATGAATAGAGAGACAGCCGCGCGTTTTTCTTTTTTATTAAGCATACCGGCAGTGCTTGCAAGCGGGCTCCTGGAATTGTACGAGTCGTTGAAATTCCTAAACACCTCGATGACAATTAATTTAATCGTAGCAACAGCCGCGGCAGCTATTTTTGGTTATCTTTCAATAGATTTTCTTTTAAGATATCTAAAAAAATACAGCACCTTTGTATTTATTTATTACCGTGTTGCTTTGGGAATTATAATTCTTGTACTTTTATCGATGCACATTATTACTCCTTAGAGGGACTGAAAATGAGAGTTACTATTTTATTCTTCTCATTAATAATTCTTTTGGGGCAAATTGAAGTTTACTCACAAAACAATAATAAGGAAAATCAAAGAATGGGTGATTCAACAAAAACCACAGATACCACAACAGTTGCAGTAATTAAAACAAATATGGGCACAATCGAAACCTTACTGCTTCCACAATATGCGCCTAAAGCGGTAGAAAACTTTACCGGTCTTGCCGAAAAAGGATATTATAACGGAATCATATTTCACCGCGTTATTGCCGGGTTTATGATTCAGGGCGGAGATCCAACCGGAACCGGCCGCGGCGGCGAAAGCATTTGGGGAAAGAGATTTGACGACGAAATAAATCCCAATCTGGTTTTTGATAAGCCAGGAATAATGGCCATGGCCAACGCCGGGCCAAATACAAACGGCAGCCAGTTTTTTATTACTGTCGCCCCAGCCATGTGGCTCAATGGTAATTATACAATTTTCGGCGATGTTATAAACGGTATGGATGTTGTTTACGCAATCAGCAAAGTTCAAACAAATCCGGCTAACGACAGACCTGTTCAAGATGTTGTGATGGAACAAGTAACAATAGAAAAAAGAGCGAAATAAAATTTTCTATTATATTATTTCCTCACCGATAGAAAAGAAGAATGGCAAAATTTAAATCCAACATACCGGCTGTTTCTCAAGCGGCAAAAGATATAAAGAGCGGCCGGCTTTTACCGGTTTATCTTTTCTTCGGTGAGGACACTTACACCATAGATAATTGTTTAAAACTTCTGGAAGAAAAAATTTCACCGTTCATCGGTTCCGATTTTGATAAGGAAACTTTTTATGGCGAAGATAAGAATATGCTGGACATTGTAAACTTTGCTTCATCTTTTCCTTTCGGATCTGAAAAAAAACTTGTTATTATAAAAGAGTTCGAGAAGATAAGAGACAAAAAAAATCTTGCTCATTATTTAGACTCTCCGCCTGATTTTTCATTTCTTGTAATGATTAACGGCGGAACAATTTCTAATCCGGATTCGGAACCGTTCAAAAAACTGTCGGAAAAAGGATATATTTTTGAGGCAAAGGAGCTAAAAGGAAACAACCTTATCGATTGGCTTTTGGGTTTTGCGGAATTCAACGGCAAGATACTTACTCACGAAAACGCCCAGCTCCTTGTAGATATTGTCGGTGAAAACCGAACGATGCTTGAGGCGCAGCTGGAAAAAATAATGGTATTTTTAGGTGAAACAAAAGAGATAACCGTGGATGTTATCCGGTCTCTTTCTACAGCGCTTAAAGAATATACTATTTTTGATCTTCAAAACGCATTATCGAAGAAAAACAAAGAAGACTCATTAAAAATTGCTTTCAGTCTTCTTGAAAAAGGATCAGAACCGGTTTTTATTATTCATATGCTTACAAAGTACTTTACCGGATTAACTATAGTTAATGAATTAAAAGAAAAAAATTTATCTGACCAGGCGGCCGCCAGGATTGTCGGTACGCATCCTTATTATTACAAAGATTATTTACGCGCCAGAACTGTTTATTCCGACGGCGATTTATATAAAATAGCAGCCGCCCTGCTTAAAGCCGACATGTCCATTAAAACAACTACAACCGACGATAAATCTATTATTTCTCTTCTTATTGCCGAGATTTTGAGCTGAAACCGGCATTTATTTTCGAATATATTTTTTTGATATTTAGGTATTTCTTCCTTATATTTGATGCTACTTTTAGAAAATAATAATGATCAGGTTGTAAAATGAAACAAGGTATTCATCCACAATATAGACCGGTTGTATTTCAAGATGCTTCATGTGGTTTTGCTATTTTAACACGATCCACAATTAAAGCCGAAGAATCCATACAGTGGGAAGACGGCAATACTTATCCTTTGGTAAAGCTTGAAATTTCCAGCGGCTCACACCCGTTTTTTACCGGAAAACAAAAACTTCTTGATACTGCAGGAAGAGTTGAGAAATTTAATAAAAAATACGCTAAGAAAAAGTAAGTATTTTTCTATTCTAAGTACTGCACAACATAGATTTTGAACTAAAAGCCAGTGTTAAGCTGGCTTTTTTAGTTATCCTCCTCAAGCCAAAATTAAATTGGCATCACGATGCAAGTGGACGGATGTAATCATAATTCCCCTTTGCGATATTTTTTTCTGAATTCTACTTTTTGCAGCTGTCGTTCTATTATTAAATCGGCTAGCGCAGCCGGAACAAAATCCTTGTTGCCTACTGCAAAAAGCTTTTGAAGTTTTTCTTCCGCAATATCAATACGGTAAAGTGCTTTGAAGAACAGGTCGTAGTTTTTATCCATCAATTCGACAATCTTATTAGTAAGATAAATCTTGAATTCCTCAAGATTACGGCAATCCCCGGTATGCATAACAGCGGTTAACCCTTGAAGAGCAAAGTCTTTGGAAATCAACTGAGAGATTTCTTTTATTTCGGTATTTTTATCATCGCTCATAACAACCTGGTAATAATCTTTTTATAGTGATGGAAAATTTATTTGTAGCCGCAAACCGTATTAAAAAATAATGAATTATCTTCTATTTATCGAGTTCGAAGCCAAATTTTTTCCTTGCTAATTTTATAACAGCGTAACAACCGTAAGTAAAGAACGGCGCGGCCAAAACATCAATTGTATAATGAATATGTTGAAGCAGAACAGCACCGGCAACCACAATTGTAAAAACAAGCAACAACAATTTTACTTTTTTATTTTCGATCACAAGAAATAAAAGGAAAAGAGTTGCCGTATGCCCGGAAAAGAAAAGATCTTTTGTAAGAAGTTGCCCTGTGCCGAAGAACTGGACGAACGGATCATCCAGCCGAATCATACCGGCAGGTGGATTGAAGGGCGCAGCGAATATTGCAGCAATACGAACAAGTATAACTAAAATATATGTCTGAGCCGTAAGCATTAATCTTTCCGGCTTATTGAACAACATGTAAATTGTAAAGAAAAGAGAAAAATATATTAAGCCAAATATAAGCCATGTTAAATTTACAGGCGCAAAAAGAGGTAGTACAGGATCAGGCAGTACAATTCCTTTTCTCGCTTCCACATGATTTAGAAAACGGGTTAGTCCTGATAAAACCACGACTAATAAAATTGCTGTTATAATTAATTCATATTTAGAGCGGGTATTTTTTAGATATTCTTTCCAGGTCATTTAGATTTCTTTTATAGTAGTTAGAGGTTAGTTGAATTCAAATTATACATTAATATTTTCCAAAAAATAAGGAAGCATTTTCTGCCACGAAGGCCAATCGTGCGGCATATCGTGCCCCCACAAGTCCAACCAGTGATTTATTCCTTTGGAGCGAAGAATAACCGAAAAATCTTTTGAAGCTTCCGGATCCTCATTTTCACCCTGACCGGATGCAATTACGATATTTTTATTACGAAGCTCGCTTAAAATATTTGCGTCTGTTAAGTTCGACACAAAGTCAACCGGCGAATTAAAATAACAATTATCATCAAAATAACCGCCCGTAAATTCTTTAAGATCGTAAACACCGCTTAAACCGATAACGCCGGCAAACAAATCAGGTCTTCTGAAAAACGCATTTACCGCAAGATAAGCGCCTATTGAAGCTCCACACGCAATAATAGGAATGCTGCCGCCACAATGTTGATTTATGAATGGAACAACTTCTTCTTCTATATACTTATTGTATTGTTGTTGAAGAATAGCTTTTTGTACAACGGCAATATCTTTATTCAACCAGCTTTCACCCGTAATGCTATTAATGCTGTAGGCTTTAAGCGCACCGCTGTTAATAAAATTCCCGATGCAGTCGATGGTTTGGGAATTTTCATATTCAAGGTAATCGGATTCGGCAGTAGGAAACATCAGCAGGGCATAACCATAATAACCGTATGATATTAGGTTCATTTCTTTATTAAGGTTAGAGCTAAACCAATGGTAAGTTTCCTTCTTCAAGCAATCCTCCGTGTAAAGAATAATTATTTAGATTGACTTCCTAATAATTTTTTATCTTCTTTATTCAGATAAACCGCCGCTTATTTTTTTTCGCAAAGCTCTGTAAGAACGCCGTAAGTTGACCGGGGATGCAAAAATACAATCTCCAATCCTTCGGCGCCATTTCTCGGTTGTTTATCAATAAGCTGAATGCCTTTGGCTTCAATTTCTTTAAGAGTTCCGTTAAGGTTGTTAACAGCGAAAGCTATATGATGAACCCCTTCTCCCTTTTTCTCGATAAATTTTCCCACCGGCCCGTCTGGTTCAGTTGATTCTAGTAGTTCTATTTTGGTTTCGCCAATTTGAAAGAATGCGGTGCGCACCTTTTGATCTTTTACTTCTTCGATGGCATAACATTTTAGATTAAAAATCTCTTCATAATACTTAATAGACTCATTAAGATTTTTTACCGCTATACCGATATGCTCAATATGTGTAGTTAGCATTAATATCCCCGTAAAAATTAGCATTGTTACTATCGCCACATTTTAGTTAGGCAATACATTCCTGGAAAGTTTTTAAAATATCATTTTTGGAGAAAGGTTTTACTACAAATTTATCCGCACCCTCATTATAAAATTCTTGTATTTTATCCTTAACATATTCGCTGGATAATATAATTACAGGGCGCTTTTGCGGGTCATGTTTTTTAATATTCCGGCATAACTTTAGCGCAATGTTCCAATGGGGCTGATTAACATCAATTAAAATAATTTCCGAATCACTTTTGCCAAGAACGCTGTTCTTATAATTTTTTATATTACAAACATCAATATGGTAAGAGTTTTTTAAAAATGCATTTAGCAAAGCATATGATTCACTCATATCATCAATTAGTAATATTTTTTTTATCGCTTGTTCTTTATTTTCGGTAGAAGGTTCCTGGTATTTATTAATCCGGGGTGACAAAGGCAAAGTAATAGTAAACGTGGAACCAACTCCCTTAATGCTGTCAACCAGTAACGAACCACCCATCTTTTCAATATACCTTTTAGCCAGTGCAAGCCCCAATCCGTTCCCTTCGTAATTCCTTCCTATATTTAAGTCTTCCTGGCTAAATGGCCTAAAAAGATGATCCAAATATTGCGGTGTTATACCGACACCGGAATCTTTTATTCGGCATACCGCAAGTTCTTTATCTTCAAGTATATCTGTTTCAATTTCAACAAAACCGTGCTGTGTAAATTTAATAGCGTTGTTCAATACGTTGTTTACGGCGTTTTCAAGGCTTTGAATATCCACATCAACAAAGATATTACGTTCTATAAATTTTGTTTTTATATCTAAATTTTTACCGGCTATATTTTTTTTGTTTATGTCGATGCAATTTTTTAAAACATTCCGCAGCTCAATGGTTTCCAACTTAAGCACGAAATTGCCGGCTTCAATTTGCGCAAATTCCAGCATTTGCGTAATGCTGTTATACAATCTTTCACTGCCGCTGTAAAGGTTATCAAGATAAATTTTATCTTCAGAGCTAATTTTATCCTTCATGCTTTCTTTAATAATCGAAGCATAACCGAGTACTATATTCAAAGGCGTTCTCAGCTCGTGCGATAAAACCGTAAGGAAAGTATCCTTTAACCTTTCAGCTTCCTTATTACCGTCCCTGGCCTTTTTAATTTCCGCCTCGGCAAGTACGGTTTCCGTTTGATCTTCGTGAAATAAAATTACGTAATCTTTGTTCTCTAGCGAAACGTAAAATATTTTTGTCCGGAAAATGGGAATGGTAATTTCTTTTTCTTTTAGAAGAGAGTCGGCGTAGTTGCTGATAAAGTTATAATTTTTTTTATCGAAAGTTTTTAGAATCACTTCCATGGAACCGCTTTTCTTCAACTCGGAATCGTTGAAGATTGTATACTCATTGAGCTCGGATAAATTATATCCCCACTGAAAAGTGAATGCCTGGTTAACATAAACTATTTTCCCTTCTTCGTTTATTACCTGGATAGGAAAATGAATTTGATCATACAGCAGGCGGAAATATTTTAATAAAGATTCAGTCATTTTTAATAAACCGGTAATGAAAATTGAATTTTAGCGCCTTTATTTCTTTCAAGTATTGTTATATGCCCGTTGTGCCGATCGATTATACTTTTGCAGAGATATAATCCATAGCTTGTTTTCTTCGCCGTAATAATTTCGAAGAAAGGTTTTGCAAAATCAATCGGGAAACCGGGACCGTTATCTTCTATTTCAACAATAACCTGGTTCTCCTTGTAAGAGGACCTGGTTATTATTGTAGAATCAACACGCGCTTCAACTGCATTGTTGTATATGTGTACCAGCAAATGCTGCATTTGTTCCGAATCGTAAGTACAAAGAGGTATCGTACTAAATTCCGTTTTAAAAACAATCTTATTGTATTTTTTCGTAGGTGAAAGATATTTTATAACAGACTGGATTGTTCGATTTAAATCGCCGGTATCTTTATTCAAATTCATTATTGATGTTTCAAGAAGAACCTGGGCATATTTTTGAATATTCCTTATGCTATCTACCGCAACTTTAGATTTAAGTTTTAACCTGTCCAGGAAGATATCATCTGTACTAATATTTTGGGCTTCAAATTCCTTTCGAGTTTTTTCGATTGTACGCATTAAGCTTTCTGTTTCAAGTAGAGCCAAATGCACAAGTCCTTGAAGCGATTGTCCAATTTCAGCGTCGATACTGGACTTTAAGGCTTTCCTTTCTGCCTGAATAAGTTGTATATTCGCCTCGTTAAGAGCGTTATACGCGTTTATTTGCCCGTTATATAATTGCGCATTTCTTATGGCGGTTGCCGCTTGCCCGGCAAGAATTTCGAAAGTGTCGGTTATTTCCGTATTTATTTTATGCAGATGACGGCTATCCACATATATTACGCCGATTTTTTTATCCTCGGTAATTAATGGCGAGCACAAAATGGTTTGTAATTCTAATCTGAGAATACTCTTACTAGGGTCGCTGTTTGTATCGCTTTGCGCTCCCTCTATAAATTTGGATTGCCCGGTGGAAAAAACATCTTGCACTACCGTGGTGCTTACGTTAAACATATCTTCAGGCAACGAATGATTTTCGGAATCCAAACCGATTTTATATTCAAGAGTACCTGAAGAATTTTTTAGAACAATAAAACCTCTATCGGAATTTGTAAGTTGAATAGCTTTTTTTAATACAAGTTCCAGTACGTCTTCAAGAATTAAAGTTTTATTAATGCTTTTTACTATATCTAGAATCAGCTCAAGATTTTTTGCTTTTTCTGATGAATCACCAATGTTGGAACTATCCTTACCGTTATTTTCCAAATTTTTTTTAAATTCTGAAAATTTCATTTACTTAGGGCTTTTATTGTTTGATAAAATAGTTTCAGACTCCTAGGGCAATATAAGACTTTAAGAATAAATTAAAAACAAAAAGATTTGATATTGAAGCAATTTGAGGCGAATTATGCGGTATTGAGTTTGACATTCATAAAATATTTTGCTGAAAGATTTATCGATTTCTGTTTTCTTTCAATTACATAAGGAATATTTTTTTTAATTAATTCCTTAACAGTTTTAACGAAACAAACCACTCCCAAGATTTTCCTTGCTTGTACCAAGCATTCG
>DAIERC010000001.1 GCA_027347125.1 Ignavibacteriales bacterium | reverse complement strand
CGGAAAAATTTTTGGGAAGATTGTTATTAAAAAGTTTAACGGCGTAATTTTCTTTCGGATAAATTCCACCGATACTTTCAACGAAGCTTCCTATTGAAATTCCAAATTCTTCAAGAAATTTTCTGGCAACAGAACATGCGGCAACTCTAGCAGCCGTTTCTCTTGCGCTAGAGCGTTCAATAGAATTACGAATATCGCTAAAATTATATTTTGATATTCCTACCAGGTCTGCGTGCCCGGGCCTGGGGATGGTAATTTTTTCGGTTTTTGTTTTTGGTTTATCCGAAGTCATCTTATCAATCCAATTCTCCCAGTCGCGGTTTTTTACAAGAAAGGAAATTGGAGTGCCAAGAGTTTTTTGAAAACGAATACCCGAAAGTATGTCGGCCGTATCGGTTTCAATTTTCATCCTTAGTCCCCTGCCATAGCCGGCCTGCCTTCTTTTCAAATGAAAATTCAAATATTCATTTTCAATTTTAAGGTTGGATGGGAAGCCTTCTACAATAGCAGTTAAAGCTTTTCCATGCGATTCGCCCGCAGTTAAGAATCGTATCATTATTTCTCCGAATTAAGTTTAAGGCAAATATAAAAAAAACGCCCGAATAATCGGGCGCTTCATAAAAATATTTTTTTACTTCTTACTTACTTTCGGCGGGTATTTCCAACCCGACAAAGGCGCTTCTACCCTTAGAATCTACAACCTTAAGCAGAACCGCTGAACCTTTCTTCTCGTCCATTATCTTTTTAAACTGTGACACGTCTTTTATCGGCTCTCTGTTTGCTTCGGTAATTACCATACCCTGCCCCAAATTTTGGTTTTGCGCGACACCGTAAGGCTGAACATCTGAAATCATTATACCGTTGGAAACTTTGAAACTCGATTTTTCAGCCGATGTTAAGTTCCTAACCGAAAGCCCTACACTTTTGAACGAAACCGTATTGTTCTGCGAGTTATCATTATTCTGAGACTGGTCCTTATCCGCTACAGGCTCGTTCTTATTCTCGTCGCTTCTTTCTTTAAGAGTTACTTTTCTATCGATCGTTTGCCCGTTTCTAAATAAGGTTAAGGTAATGGTTGTGCCTGCTGTTTTTGAGGCAACCATGCTTTGCAATTCGTTAGGCATGTTTACCGATTTACCGTCTACTTTTAAAATTACATCGCCCGGTTTAATATCTGCTTTTGAAGCCGAGCCTCCGGGGACAATACCCTGTACAATTACGCCTTCGGGTTTATCCATTCCAAGCGATTTTGCCATGGCATCGTCAACTTCACCTATTTCTACGCCGATGTAACCTCTTGTAACTTTGCCGTAAGCAATTAATTCTTTCGCAACGGATTTAACCAGGTTAATAGGAACCGCAAATCCGTACCCAATAAAACTGCCGGTGCCTGAAGCCGCGATGGCAGAGTTAACCCCCACTACCGCGCCGGAAAGATCAACCAAAGCTCCGCCGCTGTTACCGGGATTTATGGCCGCATCGGTTTGAATGTAATCTTCAATTCCGTAGCTGCTGTTTATCAAACCAAGATGCCCTCGGCCTAGCGCGCTTATAATACCTTGTGTAACCGTAGAAGTAAGCGACAAAGGATTTCCTATAGCCATTACCCACTGGCCTACTTTTATGCTGTCCGAATCGCCCAAATAAGCCGTTGGTAAATCGTGTGCGTTAATTTTTATAACAGCAATATCTGTTAGCGGATCTGTGCCGACAACTTTTGCCGTAAATACTCTTTTATCATAAAGCCCTACTTTTACCGACGTAGCATTTTTAACAACGTGGTAATTTGTTACAATGTATCCGTCGGGTGAAATTATTATACCGCTGCCCGAGCCTTCCTCTTCTTTCGGCATGTTATTAAAAGGGAAGAAGAAAAAGTTATTACTCTGAGAATTATCTGTTTTAGCTACAACTGTAATCTGAACAATTTGCGGTGTAACAGTTTTAGCTACTTGAATAAAAGCCTTACTAAATGATGTTGCGTCGGCGTTAAGATCTACAGGCGGGTATGAAGCTCCCATTTTTATATCCGCAAAACTTGGCCTTACAAGCCCAAACCCCGAAACCAACACTGCTCCGAAAATTATTCCAACAACTACAAGTGCAACAGCACCCCATAAACCTTTGGATTTCATCTTTATATTCCTCCGATTATTATCATTATATTTTTTAAAAATTGATCACCGCAAACCATCAAACATTTTCATCATTTTATTTTAACAACTGAAGCGATTGTATACCGCTAAAATCCGGGATATGATATTTTAAATATCTCTCCATAAAAATAATTGCTTTTTCAGCAGTTGCGGTGTTAAATGTTTCAATTTTTTTACTGCTTTTTAGACAAATTATATAAGTAAAAAGTTCCGCTGACAAAGAGTATGTTTCTAGATGATCAACTCTGCAATGTTCGCATAAAATACCCATTTCGAAGTTGTATCCCAAATCCGTCCCTTTTAGGTTTGTTCTACCGCATACGCAACAACTGTCAAGTTGTATCTCGTACCCTATTTCCTTCAAGAAGAAAATAAAATACCTGCCGAATATCAGAGCCGGATGTTCATTTGATGATTCCATTAAAGATAAGATTCTAACAGAGCCGTTGAATAACCTAACGTGTGATTCGTGTTCGGCGGTAAGTTTTTTAAGAAGCTCAATAACGGCGTATGAATATTTCAGTTTATCAAAATCTTCTTTTAACTTGGGGAAGTGGGAGATTATATCGGCTCCGGAAAGTATTTGAAGATCGCGGGTGTCTTTATTGTATATAATAATCTGAAGGTGATTAAGCGGGTCAACAATAAGCCCTATTTTGGATTTAGGGCTTCTCCCCCCTTTAATAATGGCCGAAAGTCTGCCGTTGTCTTTTGTAAAAAGAGATACAATACTGCTTGTGTCGCCATAGTTCAATTTGTTAAGAACTATAGCTTCTGTTTTTATTATTTCGCTCATCGGATAAAATTATAAGGGAAAATATAAACTTTTTCCTCGGTAATTATTCCTGATATAAGATGAGAAGGCGTAACGTCAAAAGCCGGCGAAAAAACTTGGTAGTTATCCGGTGTAATTTGATTGCCGTTTATCGAAGTAATTTCTTTTTTGTTTCTGTATTCAATTTCAATTTCAGCGCCGGTTGCAATTTCCCTGTCGATTGTAGTTGTTGGGGCAGCAATGTAAAAAGGAATATTGTGATAGTTGCAAAGCACCGCCAGATTATACGTACCGACTTTATTTGCCGTATCACCGTTAAGAGCAATTCTATCGGCGCCAACAATAACAAAATCTACTTTGCCCTGGCTCATCAGTACCGCCGCCATTGAATCAGATTGGATTGCGAAAGGAATGCCTGTCCGTTCTAACTCGAACGCCGTTAACCTTGAGCCCTGCAGCAGCGGGCGGGTTTCATCCGCGTATACAAATTCCACCAGGCCTTCTTCAAAACCTTTTTTAATAACATTAAAAGCCGTTCCATTTCCGCCTGTAGCTAATTTGCCCGTGTTACAATGCGTAAGCACGCGCGATTTTTTTTTGAAGACGGCTAGTCCGTTCAAACCAATATTTTCACATTTATCAATATCGTCCTGATGAATTTCTTTTGCCTTAGAAAGCAAACCGTCATAAATATTATTTGAAGTTTTGATTTCATCAAAAGTTTGCTGCATTAAATCTAGAGCGGCAAAAAGGTTTACAGCCGTGGGACGGGTTCTTTTCAGTCTTTCATACGCGGTTGAAAAAGCCGTTTGAATTTCCGGACCGGGAATGTTTTTAACCGAGAGCGCTAAACCGTACGCAGCAGTTATTCCGATTGCCGGAGCACCGCGCACTTCAAGTTTTTCTATTGCCTCCGCAATCCGCTCATAATTATCTGTTTCTATATACGTTTCTTGCAGAGGCAGTTTTGTTTGATCTAAAAAAACAAACTTGTTGTTTTTAAAATCAATTGAAAAGTATTCTTTATTTTTCATCAAACCTGGAAAGGTTTAAAAATTCACGATACCTGTCTTGTACTCTTAAATAGTCCAAATCTTCAAATCCTTGAGTACTGAATTTTTCAACGCAAAAAGAAGCCATCGCACTTCCGTAAATAACGGCGCGCTTCATGTTTTCGGGGCTTAAATCCTGCGTCTTGTGAAGATAACCTATAAAACCTCCGGCAAAAGTATCGCCCGCACCTGTGGGATCATAAATCATTTCAAGCGGATATGCCGGCGCGGAAAAAATTACATCGCCGCCAAAGAGCAAAGCGCCGTGTTCGCCTTTTTTAATTATCAGCATTTCGGGGCCCATATCGCGTATCATTTTTGCGGCTTTAATAAGGTTAGGCTCTTTTGCCAAAAGTCTAGCTTCCGAATCGTTAATGATTAATACATTAACTCTCTTTAACAGTTTCATCAACGTATCTTTTTTCCCTTCAATCCAGTAGTTCATTGTATCGCACACAACAAACTGAGGTTTTTCCATCTGGTCCAGCACTTTCATCTGCAATTCCGGGTCAATGTTTCCTAGGCAAACAAATTTTGCTTTTCTTCCTTTTTCAGGAATAATAGGATCGAAATTTTCAAAAACATTTAATTCTGTAAGAAGAGTATCGCGCACATTTAAATCGTAATGGTACTTCCCTGACCAGCGGAATGTTTTGCCCTTTTCGATGATCTGCAGCCCTTCCAGGTCTACGTGATTCTCTTCCAAAAGCTCAATGTATTCTTTCGGAAAATCTTCACCTACTACCCCAACCAAGTATACGGGGCCGCTAAAGTAACTTGCAGCCAACGAAATATACACAGCAGAACCGCCCAAAGCCTCTTCTACTCTATCGAACGGAGTTGCAACCGTATCTAAACCTAGAGAACCAACAACTAGTAAGCCCAATTTTGCTCCTGGATAATTTTGTAAAATTCAAATTCAAAAATAAAGAATATGTTTTTTAATACATAATATTATTTTTATTTAATATTTTTCTCTCGAAACTAAGCTAAAGTTTTATTTCTACAAAGTTCAAAAAACTTATATCGTTTTTGAAGTATTCGGTTATTACGTCAACCGACTTTCTTTGCCCCGGCCACGCGAGCAATTTTTTTGCCGCTGCGGGTTCAACCCACTTAAAGTCGGAATGTTCTTCGCTAAGCGTTACCTGAGAATTATATTTTACCAAAGCGGCAAACACCGGCAGCAGCGAGATGTAATCTTTGGCCGGCTCGTAAAAAGGATTGATATTAGGAGCGACCCAAAATCTTTCAGGCGTCAATCCGGTTTCTTCTTTTATTTCCCGCAGCGCCGTTTCATACGCCTTTTCTCCCCCGTCGATTTTGCCGGAAACCATTTGCCACAAACCGGGATAAATTTCACCTTCGGCTCTCTTAATTAAAAGGAATTCTATTTTATCATCCTTCTGCCTGAAAATATGAGCTTCAATCATGTTTGAAACCAATTGCATTATAACTCCAAAATGTTTTTAAAAATAAGCTCTTACTTCCGCGCGAGCCGTGTGTATAACCTTGTTTGCGCCTTGCAGTCTTCCGTCATAGCTTATTGTTGACTGCAGGTTCGCGGCAATTTTGTAATCGAAATTTAACCTCCAAAAATAATTTTTCCCGATTAAATTTCCTTCCGTAAGTTCGAAGGGAATGTAATTGTCCGTTGAGTTTGAAGTAAGCTCATCGCGCTCAAGCTCAATTCTAAGCCGTCCGTAACCTGTAAAAGAAAAAGTAAAACGCAGCAGCTGCGAGTTCAAATCTATTAAAGTAGGAACCGCAGGAAAATAATCTTCCCTGCGCCCTACTTTTAAATTAAAACCTACTTCAATATTGTTTTGCGGGCGGTAAGAAAAATCGGAGCTTACGCTGTTGCCCGTAATTTCTCTTCTGCTGGTTGATGTTACCGGCGCCCGCGCGTTATCGTTTTCGTTTACCAGGTCGGTTTGATTGCTTATTTCGGGAATCATTTTAAAGTTGATACGTATGCTTCGCTCCCTGTTATATGTTTGTTCGATGCCGCCGTTATACTGGTTCATACTTTTGGTTTGAGAAAAACGAAGCCTCATAGAAAAATCAGGATCATTTTCAAAAAGGAAAATATCCTGCTGCAACAGGTTTGTGCCGTAAATTGTTTTATCCGGATTTTGAAAATCGGATAGCTGCAACAGATATATTTTTTTATAATCCTGTTCCTGGGTGTTTTCCTCGATACGCCAGTAAGTTTCGGATGATAACGGCTGCATTATTTTTTGAGCAAGGCTGCCGTCTTTAAATATTTCGCCGTATCTAATTTTCCAGCGTGTGTTCACCTTTAAATCAATTACGGGGTACAACTGATCGGTTGGCACGGTAACCAAAGCGTAATTGCCGTCGTAAAGGGTGGGCTGAAATTCATTTTCATCCTGTATACCGTTATGGTTAAGATCGCCGAGATAAATATAATTGCCGGCGCCCTGCGCAACTTTAATAAAAACTTTTTGAAGCTTGGCTGATTTTTGCGTAGACACCTCATAATACAAATCGCCCGTTACGGGCTTGGCAAAATTAAACCTTGACTGCGACCTGACAAGAATGGTTTGACTATTTAAAGAACCGTTCTTTTTAAATGCGTCGCTGTAATATTTATTATTCACGGTTAAGTTTAAAGTTGAATTAAATTCGTGCATGCCGGAATAGTTAATCTCAAAATATTCGGCGCTGGAAGTAGCTTGTTTTAACAGCTCTCCGTTAAGCGGCGCATAGTCCTGCCGCAGGGAATATTTTGCCGATAACTTGAAGCCGCTAAAATCCACAAGTTCCAGGAACGGATCGAGTTCATAATATTTTAAGCTGCTTGAAAGAACCGAGTCTACACCGGTGATATAATCCTTTTTATCTTCGGCTAAAAAATCTATACCTGGTTTAAGCTTTCCGAAAAGATAATAAGCGCTTCCGTGCTGCCTAAGCCAATTGCTTTTGGAATACAAATTTTCCGATTGAACATAATCAAGATTGTATTCAAGTCGGTATAAATTATTATCCGAAAAGACAAGCGTGTTGTTAAAACGGTTGGATATAAAATCGTTGCCGCGTTTTAAATAACCGTACGACGAAGTAATGTTTAATTCCTTTACCGGAATTAATGAAAGATTAAACTCCCTTAGCTGTTCGCTTTGCCCTGAGGTTGAATCAGACACGTTAAAATAACGGTTAAACTCTACCGGGTTAATTCTGTCAAGAGTAGTAAATCTATCCTCTATATACCTGTCCTTATAAGAAAAACCGATTTTGCCAAGATCGGTATTGCCTATTTTAATTTCGCGGGGATCGAAATTTATAAATGCGTTCCGCGCGTAACCGCCGTCTTTGGAATCGTCTATGCTTGAGAACCTGTTCCTGTCCCACAAGCTGCCGGCAAGCTCAAGGCCGAATTCTATTCCTTTATCGTATTTATAATTTA
This sequence comes from Ignavibacteriales bacterium, assembly GCA_027347125.1. Classification (GTDB taxonomy): domain Bacteria; phylum Bacteroidota; class Ignavibacteria; order Ignavibacteriales; family Ignavibacteriaceae; genus FEN-1297. The sequence goes on along the minus strand of DAIERC010000001.1, from coordinate 2,047 downwards.
ACACCAGGTTTCCTAGCTGCTTCAATTCCGGAAGAGGTAAAAAAATCAACGGCAGGTAATTGCCCTGCTTTGTGCCGACAAATTTAAAGTTGCCTATACTTTGACGGATATAATCGCCCTGCATTTCACCAACATAGCTGAACGTCAAATTATAAACAGCGCCTTCTGCGCCCGGATTATAAAGGTAATATGAATAAGGCTGACTGTTTATAACCGTATCGATTTTTTGATATACGCCTCTAATAACTCCTTGCGAATCCGGCGGCGCAACGGCTATACCGGATTTTGTAGCTTTGAATCTGTCATTACCGGCGGCGGCAAGTATTTGTTTATCCGAATCCGAAAGAGAAATATCTACGGGCGCATCCTGGTTATCGCCTTCCCTTGAATACTGGAATTGAACGGATAATTTTTTCTCGAACAGTTGAGCCTTAACCCCGGCTCCGAAAAAAGTTCTTTCATACTGCCTGTCAGTATATTCAAAATCGATTGAGATCCTGCTTGCCGAAGTAATAAGCCTGTTGGGAGTAAAAGTAATTTGCGCGTTTGCATAATCTATTATATAATCGTTCCGCTCGCCTCTTTTAACTTCAACGCCGTCTATATAAACTTTTTCGGTTCCGGCAATTATTATAATTGCTATTTCGCCGTTTGCGCCGCTTAGCTGGTAAGGCCCCTGCACGCCGTCTGAACCATTGAACTGGTTTGTAGTAAACTTACCTTTTGAGCTTGCAACCGAAATAAAACCTTTCTGACCGTCATAATTAAATTCCCCCAGCAGCCCCTGTAGTTTTCTATCAACCACACCGAACTCGCCGGTTTTCTCCTGCAGTTCATAATCGCCAAAAGTGCCGGTAACATTTGGATGTTTTACCTGTATAAAAACTTTATCTAGCTCTTCAAGATTAGCCGTATTGCCTTCCGGCTGTATGGGTGAATTTTCATCGGTTAACGCGGCTACCACTTCTATATCGTTTGATAATTTTCCCGACAGCTGCAAACGCAAACCGCTTTTCAAAGTAAAATCTGTTGTAGTGCCAACCGTAAAGCCTCTTACGAGGGTTCCGCTTTTTTCTATACCTTTGCCGAAAATTGATTCGGATGAAAACATATCGTTTCCCTGCTTCGCAATTTTAAGTGTGTCGCCGCTTTTTTCATCGAACTTATAAACAAGACTTCTTTTTTTATATTCGCTTTGCAGGTTCAGGTTGATGGCCTGGTACGCAACTATCAATGTATCGAACACCGAGTATTGAAGTGAATCTGATAACTTAAAAGCAGCCGATTCGTAATTCATCTTGTAATCATTATTGTTTAGAAGCTTCCGGTTAAGCCTTATTGTTTCGGTAAAAGGAATAACAGCAGGGTTGGAAAGATGATATGAATTTTCAAAATTAACATGCAGCGTATCGATAACAATAGTAGAATAATATTTCTGCTGGGCATTAAGCGGCGCCAGTAAAAATAAAGTAATAACAAAAGTGAGTAAAACTATAATTCCTAATTTCAAAAGACGAAATTTGTTTTGTGAGAAATAAACTTAAATTTAACAGAAATTTTTATCAAGTCACTAAAAAACATAGAATTATTTTTAGATGTTAAAGCCGGCATAATAATTTACCCTTGCATTTTTAAACCTCAATAGTTACTTTAAAAACGTCCTTCATTACTCTATTACTTATTTTGTTGTCGGTTTAACGCAGGGACTAAGGAAAAAGGTCAAACAAAGGAGAGCGACAGTGAAGTATTTGGATGTAAAATCAAAACTATTTCAATTATTAGCCCGCATAAACTGTTCGACGGCACCGATGATTTATTAAAGAAAAAGATAGATCACTACGCGGTAATATTAAAGAGCGGCAACACCGAATTTTACAAAGGGTATTTAACTGCAAGGGTAATACACGATATCGGCGGAAGCCGCGGCGGGAACAACGGTGATACACCGCCCGCGCAGTAATTATAATAGAGATGAATAAAGAAGAGATGACATCTTTTTAAAAGATGTCATCTCTTAATGGAGCAGATACTAAATTTTAAAGCAGAT
>DAIERC010000512.1 GCA_027347125.1 Ignavibacteriales bacterium | reverse complement strand
AAACAATTGTTTGAGAAATTTCCGGATCAAACTTTACACTGAAAGAAGGATCTTCTTCATGCAGTGTATGCAAACCCGAAGCTATTTTATCTTCATCTCCTTTTGCTTTTGGAATAATAGCGCTGTTAATAACCGGCTGGGGAAATTCGATAGGTTTTACTAATGCCGAAAGATTTTTGGAAGATAAAGAATTATTTGTATGGGTATCTTTTAGTTTTACTACGGCGCCCAAATCACCCGCAACCAGTTTGGTTACGTCTTTTCTATTATGGCCGTTTAATATTGAAAGCTGGCTTATGCGTTCGCTCTTTCCGTTGGTTTCATTAATCATGTCAAGTCCGGCGGTAACTGTGCCGGAATAAACTTTAAATAACGAAAGCTCACCAACATGCTGTTCCGATACTGTTTTAAAAACAAACAGCACCGGTTCGCCCGAAGCATCAGGTTTTAATAATATCTTTTTGTTGTTTTCTTTTAGGCTTACTTCTTCGCCGCCTCTATCGATAGGGGATGGAAAATACTTTGCGATAAAATCCAAAAAGTTATTTACACCAATGCCCTTAATACCGGAGGTAGCAAAAACCGGGTAAAGGTTTCTTTTAATCATTGCTGATTTTAGGCCTGCTTCCAGTTCTTCATCGGTAAGCACCCCTTCCTCAAAATACTTGTTCATTAATTCTTCCGAAGTTTCGGCAACCTTCTCAATAAGCGCAACGCGGTATTCTTCTGCCTGGGCTTTAAGGTTGTCTGGCACTTCGCTTACGGAAACGTTTTTACTTCCGGCATCGCCGTACTGATAAAGTTTCATATTAACAACGTCCACAACTGAATTGCAGCTTAAGCCCTCGTTAACCGGGAAGGATACAACAACGGCGTTTGATGAAATTCTATCTTTTGCTTGCGCAACTATTTCCTCAAACCTGGAATGTTCATTGTCTATTTTGTTAATTACTATAGCGGTAGGTAAATTATATTCCTCTGCAAATTTTACCGCGTGTTCAGAACCAACTTCAACCCCTTCAACAGCTTTGAGCACAACAATACCGGTATCGCAAACGTGCATTGCAGCTTTTACATTTCCGATAAAGTCTGAATAACCTGGGGTATCTAGTATGTTGATTTTTGTATTGTTCCATTCAAGATGGAGAAGGGAAGTAGAAATTGAAATTTGTTTTTCTATTTCGTTCGGTGTGTAGTCGGAAGTGGTATTACCTTCTGTAACAGTACCAATTCTGTTTATTTCTCCGGCAGTAAAGAGTAGAATTTCGGATAAAGAAGTTTTTCCACTTCCACCATGACCGATAAGGGCAATATTTCGTATTGATTCAGCTCCATATTCTTTCAAGGGATTTCCTCCTTAACTCTAAGGTGAGATGAAATATATATGTTTAAATTATTTTTTCTTGTAGGCACTCCAAAAAGCACTTACCCCGTTGGCAATAGCAGAGAGGTTTTTTATCAGATCCATTGCGGACCCTTCAAAACCTCCCCTAATTTTTTCTTCCAGTTCTAATATTGCGTCTACTCTGTCCTTTACGTTTGACACCATCTGCTTGGTCATATGTACCTGTTCTGAGGCATCTTCCGTAATACTATTAAGCTTATCGCTTAAATGCGTTAGGGAAGTTACCAAAGGCTTTATTTCCAGCGTTATATGTTTAACGTCGGTTTCTATTTCTTTGATAGATTTTGTAATGCGACTCAGGTACACAACCAAAGCTGCGCAAAGGGCTGAGGCAAAGATCAATAAAATTACTGTAAATATTGTTACTACATCCATAATATTGCTTAGGCGTTTTTAGTATTTTTGTATGCGTCAACTCCTGCTTTTACAGCATCTTTCAATCTTCCGGTTTCGTTTTCAAGAGTTTCTTTACCGATGGCAACCGAAGCACTTGCTTTGGCCTTTGCATCGTTAAAAATTTTCTCGGCGTCTTTCAGAAGCTCGTCTGATTTTACTTTTGCATCGTTAATAAGTTTTTCGGATTTTTTCTTCCCTTCGTTTAGTAATTCTTTAGCCCTGTCTCTTGCTTCGGCTACATATTTGTTCGCTTCATCAAGGTAAATATCAGATCTGGCTCTGATATCTTCTCTTAATTCTTTGCCGCTTTTGGGGGCGTACAATAATCCGACAATTGCGCCTATTACTCCGCCGGCAAGAAATCCTATAAATAATCCTTTTCCAACGTTATTATCAGCCATGATTTTCTCCTTTTTTAAGAATATTTCTGATAAGAGAATATAACAAGCACCCCTTTGAAAATCAAGAAAGTTTAGCCTGCATAAGCAGCTTTATACTGCTTATGCGGCATAAAACCGGGACGTTTACATATTCTTAATTATTTCTTTGGCAAACTGTGATGACTTAACCTCTCTGGCACCTTTCATCAGTCTTGCAAAATCATAAGTAACAACTTTAGATTTAATTGTTTTCTGCATTGCCTTTTCAATAATTCTGGCAACTTTATCCCAGCCGATATATTCGAACATCATTACGCCCGAAAGAATAACGGAACCGGGGTTTACTTTATCCATACCGGCATACTTAGGAGCTGTTCCGTGTGTGGCTTCAAAAATAGCGGTTGAATAACTTAAGTTTGCTCCGGGCGCAATACCCAATCCGCCAACCTGTGCGGCAGAAGCATCGGAGATATAATCGCCGTTTAAGTTAGGGGTCGCAACAACTTCGTATTCGTCTGGCCTAAGAAGAAGCTGCTGGAACATGCTGTCTGCAATTCTATCTTTAACTAATATTTTTCCCTCCGGCATTTTGCCGTTAAATTTGGAATACAGTTCCTCTTCGGTTACAATAATATCCCTAAATTCTTCCTTGGCAATTTTATAGCCCCATTCTTTAAAAGCGCCTTCGGTAAACTTCATTATGTTGCCTTTATGAACCAGTGTAACACTATTACGGTTATGGTCGCGCGCGTACTCAATAGCTTTTTTAACCAGCCTAACGCTGCCGAATTCGCTTATAGGTTTAATGCCCACGCCGGAAGGTTGACGGATATTTTTATCAAATTTTTTGTTGATGTATTTTATTAAATCTTCTGATTCTTTTGTACCGGATTTAAATTCGATGCCCGAATAAACGTCTTCGGTATTTTCCCTGAATATAACTATATCTAATTTTTCGGGGGCCTTCATAGGGCTTGGAACACCGCGGTAGTATTTTACAGGTCTAACGCAGGCAAACAAATCCAACAACTGCCTTAGAGCAACGTTCAAGCTGCGTATTCCGCCGCCGATAGGTGTTGTTAAAGGGCCTTTAATAGAAACTACATATTCTCTTATTGCTTCAACTGTTTCATCGGGAAGCCATTGATTTTTACCATAAACCGACACAGCCTTTTCACCCGCGTAAATTTCCATCCAGGCTATTTTCTTTTTTCCTCCGAATGCTTTTTTTACTGCCGCGTCAAAAACCATTTTGGATGCGTTCCAAATATCCGGCCCGGTTCCATCACCTTCTATAAACGTGATTATCGGATTATCCGGTACAACTAATTTTCCATTAGCTACTGTAATTTTTTTGCCGTCTTTTGGAACTACGATTTTTGATTTTGCCATTTTACGTCTCCTTCCGTCTAGTTAGACACTGTTTCCACGGTAATTTTACCGAATCTATTTTGATAAAAAGTTACGCTCAAAATTCCGATGACTACTGCAAACCAGAGCGTAACCACTCTTATTATAAAAGTAGAAGCCACTGCAACATCTTTAGGGTAATTGTTTTGAATCAGCAAAAACGTAAGCGACCCCTCGGTTACCCCAAGGCCTCCAGGCAGCATTGATATGGCTCCAACTATGGTTGCAAAACCATAACTGAACGCTGCCCACAAAAAACTAACTTCGATATTAAAATTAATAAGAATTAAATGATATCCAAAACATTCAAACGACCAGGATACAAGACTTAACAAGGTCATTTTGATAAGCGGAACCGGCCGGAGCATCTGGTAAGAGCTTTCGTAAGCATCATGAATGCTTCCAAGATGCTTCTTTAAATATTTTATTTTTTCAAGCGAGTTTATTATAGGCAGCGCTATTTTTTTATTGCTTATAAGAATTAGTATAACAAGAAAGAACGCTCCTACAGCCAGTACAATCTCTCTTCCGTAATTAAATATATACGCGCCGATAAGCGTAATAAAAATTAACGAGACAAAATCGGTTATCCTTTCAACTAAAACTATTGGCGCGGTTTTGCTGATGGGAGTTTTAGTAATTTCTTTTACGAGATATGATTTAAGCAATTCTCCCATTTTACCTGGCGTAACGCTCATAATAAGTCCGGACATAAAGATTGAGAATGAGTCGATCTTTTTTATTTTTATATTTAAAAGAGAAAGGTAATAATCCCATTTTAAAAATCGGGTTAAATAATTCATCAAAGTAAGTAATAGAAGCACCGGGAATAAAAGCCAGTTAAACCTGGTAAAAGCTAATGCCACATGATCGAAATCCGCATATATTGAAAAACCCAAATATAGAAGTCCGGCAACCGCCAGCGAGATAAGAATGTTGCGACGTATTTTTTTTAACAAGTTATACCGCCCTTAAAAGTGATTGATAAACTTTAGCGAGCGGCAGGCCCACTACATTGTAATAACAGCCGTTAATTTTGCTTACGAAAACAGCTCCGAAGTCATCCTGTATTCCGTATGCGCCCGCTTTATCCATCGGGCTACCGGAGGCGATATAATCCTTAATTTCATTGCGCGATAAATCCCTGAACGTTACAAATGTTTTTTCAAAATCGGTTATTGTTTTTTTTGTAACGGTATTATAAATTGAAAATCCGGTATAAACAGTATGCGTGTTTCCGCTTAATGTATTCAAAATTTTAACCGCATCTTTTTTATCCTTCGGCTTACCGACAATTTTATTGTTTATTACAACTATGGTATCGGCGGTAATTATTATTCCTTTTTTTACTTTCGGAATTGCATGAAGCAATTTTTCTTCGGAAAGCCTTTTAACAACCTTTGCAGGATGTTCGCCGTTCTTTACTGTTTCGTCTGCGTCTATTGAAAAAGTTTTAAATTTTAAATTAAGCTGGCTTAGCAATTTCTTTCTTCGGGGAGATTTTGAAGCAAGATAAATAGGAAGTTCAGTATCAATCATCGTAACTCCATTAATTCTGTTCCGGGAAAATAAAATGATAAAATATATTTGAAGTCTTTTCCTTCGCTTGAAAGATGCAGTGCGCCCCATTGGCATAACCCGACGCCGTGGCCATATCCTTTGCCTTTTACGGTAACATTTTTTTCGTCGTCTGTAAATATATTAAATAATGTGCTTCTAAGTATAGCTGAATTATCGGGCGGTTTTAAAACATAACGTATCCTATTACCG
>DAIERC010000511.1 GCA_027347125.1 Ignavibacteriales bacterium | reverse complement strand
TGGAAAACCGTATAAAAATATTTTGCTGTATATGAGAAACAACAGTCTGTTTTTGATGGGTTATTAAACAAAAAAATATAAATTATTTTTTTCTGTTATGCCCTTTTATCATTTGGGAAATAAAAATTTCACAAACAGTTGCTATTACCGAAACATTGTTGAGCGGCATGTGTGATTAAAATGTTTAACAATAAAAACTATTTCGATGTACATCTGTACTGTTATAAAAAATTCATGTATAAAAAAGTATAAACGAAGAAAATTTTATCCTTTTGCATTGTTGAAAAATTTCAAAGTAAAAACTAAGAGATTAATTATTTGTTTAATTATTAAGCAAGAAAAATCAACAAACAATTAAAAAGTCATTGTTTTTTCCTGCGCCATTCCATTTTTTAATTTGAATTTTATTCATAAGCGAGAATGCATAAAACCGAATTATGAAAACTGGGGATCATGTGTTTGAATTTAATCGTATTATACTGATATGATTCAACTTCAAGACATAATTAATCTTGGCTCGTTGTTTGTATAACAAAAATAGGTTTAATCACCAATAATAGGGGTCAATTTCATGGAAACACTTATCAGTTCATGTAAATTTTGTTCCCCCTCCGGTACTTTATTTTCGCCGGGACATACCTGGGTTAGAAAAAATGATTACGGTTTAATAAAAATCGGAATCGACGAAGTAACCGTAAGAACGCTTGAGGAGATATCGGTTGTTAGGGTAGCTAAAGCTGAATCATTCTTGCACATGGATGATTTCATATTTGAAATTAAATCAGGTGAAAAGGAAATACCGATTAAAGCACCTATCGCCGGTACACTAAAATTTATAAATCCGTTTATCATCAACAAAAAAATAGAATATCCGTATGGAGACGACTGGGTGGTTTTGATGCAGGCAAGCGGTTTTATTGAAGATAAGAGTATGCTTTTAACGGAAGAAGAATACAAAAACTGGATCAAGTTTGAATTTAAAAAACTTGGCCGCTCTTTCCGGGATGAGTTTCCTTTTGGTAATTATTACGACGAAGCTTATAAATTAAAATTACACTCAGCTTCAATTTCTTAACTGTTGTTTATAACAATTCCAGATTAAATTGAATAATGCACGCAAAGAATAAATATAATGCTGGCTTATACGCCGATCTTAATTGTATCTGGATGGCTTCCGACTTGATTGAATTTCAGTTATGCGACAAGAATTACGATTGTGAAAATTGTCAGCTTGATATTATTATGCGAAACCTTACAAACGGTAACCATAATTCAATCAAAAGAAATTACATGTTAAGCGAAACTGGTTTTATAGATAAAATAGTCTCCGGTATTAAAAATATTAATTATCAATTTAACCTTCTTTATCTTAAGAATAACCTTGTTCTTAAAAACCTGTACGCAAATATATTTTACATCGGCATAAATCCGGCCGTGTTTCCGCTGATGGACAACATTACGGATATAAAAGAGTACATGAAAAGGGTGTATTTTACCAGGGGGCAGAAGCTGCTGGTAATAGAAGGCGATTGGGGGAAAGTTTCTTTAACTGTTCCGCTGAACTTTCTTTTGCTTGATAAATTAAATTGGACGCCTGATGAAATTCAATCAAAAAAATGGATCGCGTTAATTGTAGTTAATCAAAATGAAATTACCGATGCAAAAATTTCCGCCGAACAGTGGAAGGTAGAAAAATCGAAATTGACAAATATGCTTGATGAGTATAGAGAATGCTGTTTGAAAATAAAGTCGGCTAACGCAGAAGAAGGAACAAAATTAAATTTTTTTTATGAGTTAATTGGAAATGCCGAGTACCAAAAACTTCTGGAGCATCTTTTTAACGAATAATTCGGCAAGGTGTTGTTGAATCTTTAAAATATTTGATATTATTTAACACATTGTTTTTATGGATACTGGGGTAATGATTTATAAGAAAAAAAACGGGGAACAGGGGTCTATATGAAGATCAAAATCCAAAATAGACTTAGTGTAAAACTGATAGTATCGATATCGTTTATACTTATAATAATGCTTGCCCTACATACTGTTCTATCCATATCGGGGCTTACCAATTACCTAACCAACAGCAGTTATCAAAATGCTTATAACATGAGCGATGTTATAAAAAAATCGATACGTTACAGCATGCTTTTAAATAGAAGAGAAGACGTACATCAAATAATAAAAACAGTCGGTACCGAAAGAGGCGTTAAAGGAATAAGAATTTACAACAAACAAGGCGTAATAATTTTTTCAACGGATTCTAGTGAAATTCAAAAGCGGGTTGATCTTACCGCCGAAGCGTGCATTGTTTGTCACGGTCAGTCAACTCCTTTAAAGAGGTTGTCTAATCAAAATAAGATGAGAATTTTTAAAGATGCCGACAATGTTAAAGTGCTTGGGGTAATTAATCCAATTTATAATGAAAAAGATTGTTACACGGCAGACTGCCATGCTCATAGCCCAAGAGTAGAGATACTCGGAATTCTCGACGTAATGATATCGCTGGAAGGTTTGGATCAAATTATTTCCACAAACACAAACTCTACTATTACAAATTCAATTTTAATTACTCTTATTATAGCTTTCTTCAGCGGCTTATTTATAACGATACTTATGAATAAACCGATAAGGAAATTACTAAGAGGAATTGATGAACTTGGCAAAGGAAACCTGAGCTATAAAATTCCGATCAATTCAAAAGATGAACTGGGGGTTGTGGCAACCAGGTTTAATGAAATGTCGGGTAAATTGGAAGCCGCTTATAAGGAGATAGAAGATTGGTCAGAAAATCTTAACAGAAAGGTTCAGCAAAAATCCGAGGAACTGAAAAAAATATACGAACAGGTGATTCAAATAGAAAAATTAGCATCGCTCGGCAAACTTTCGGCAACCGTGGCGCACGAACTAAACAATCCTTTGGAAGGCATTTTAACTTACAGCAAACTAATTAATAAAAAATTAAAAGAGAGCCAAACAAACGGCGAATATAATAAATTGATAGAGTACCTCGAATTAATAACCGAAGAATCTTCTAGATGCGGAAAAATTGTGAAGGACCTGCTCCTGTTTTCACATAAGGGTGACAACGAATACCAGAAGACAAATATTATTGCAATAATAGATAAATGCATAACGTTGATAGATCATCATCTGGAAATACATCGCATCAATTTATTAAAACAATATGAAGCTGATGAAATAATGGCGTATGTAAATCCGCAAAAGATACAGCAGGCTTTGATGTCTATGTTGATTAATTCAATTGAAGCCATGCCGCGAGGCGGTGGCATTACTGTAAAAGTAAGCAAAGAGCGAGATGTTTTAACCATAAGAATTTCAGATGAAGGCGTGGGCATTTCCGAGAATGATCTTCCCCATATTTTTGAGCCGTTCTATACTACCAAAGAAGCCTCCAAAGGTACCGGGCTCGGACTTTCGATTGTATACGGAATTATCAGTCACCACGATGGTTATGTAGAGGTAGAAAATACATCGAAGGCAGGCACTACATTTAAAATAACTCTTCCGTTAAATGAAAAAATTAGTTGAGCGTATTATGATAAAAAAAGAAAAAATATTAATAGTTGACGACGAACGAATTGTCAGAGAATCATTATTTCATTGGTTTGAAGAAGAAGGTTTCTCGGTTGAAATAGCCGAAGACGGGGAATCTGCCTTAAAAACTTTTATGAAGGATAAGTTCGATATAGCCCTTATCGATCTTAAAATGCCCGGCATGGGCGGTTTGGAAGTGCTGAAAAAAATAAAGGAATTGGATAAAGAAGCAATTGTAATAATTATAACCGCTTTCGCTTCTGTGCCCACCGCTATAGCGGCGCTAAAGGAGGGCGCGTATGATTATGTTACAAAGCCGGTTGATCCGGATGAGCTAACACATCTGGTAAAAAAAGCGCTGGAGCAAAAAGCGCTTCAGCTTGAAAACAAAATTCTTAAGGAAAGTTTCGACGAAATATTTAAACCGGAGAATATTGTCGGTGAAACCACACCGATGAAAAAAATATTTGATCTTATAGGCAACATCGCTTCCAACGATACAACGGTGCTTTTAAGAGGTGAAAGCGGAACAGGAAAAGAATTAATTGCACGAGCAATTCACAATAACAGCAAAAGAAGATACTTCCCGTTTATCTCGATAAAATGCGGAGCTTTAACCGAATACATGCTTGAAGCTGAGCTTTTTGGTATTGAACCTGACGCCGTTTCGGGCACACAAATTAGAAGAAAAGGTAAGCTTGAACTTGCCGACGGCGGCACTTTATATCTGGATGAAGTAGGTACCATGTCATCAAAAATACAGGCGGAATTGTTGAATGCTTTGGAGACGAAACAGTTTACAAGATTAGGCGGGCAAGAATTTGTAAAGAGCGATTTCCGCTTGATTGTTGCCAACAAAGAAGCTCTCGAAGTTCAAGTAAGGCAATGCAAATTTAGGGAAGACCTGCTTTATAAATTAAATGTATATACCATAGAAATTCCGCCGCTTCGCGATAGGAAAGAAGATATTAGTCTGCTTGCAAACTTTTTCGTAAATAAATTTTCAACCATTGTAAATAAACCGTTAAAAACGATTTCAAAAGAAGCTTCAAATTTTTTAATGAATTACGATTGGCCGGGAAATGTAAGAGAGCTTGAGAACGCAATTGAACGGGCGGTTGTAATAGGTAAAGAGTGTGAAATAAATGTAAGCGATCTTCCGTTCCATCTGGCATCGTCGTCGGCGGAGATTGATGAGGGAAAGAAAAGCCTTTCAGTAATTGAAAAAAAATATATACTGAAAGTGTTGAATGAAAATAACTGGAATATTTCCCGCAGCGCCCAAATTTTGGAAATTGACCGTGTAACCTTGTATAATAAAATTAATAAATACAGATTAAGAAACGGCGGAAATTAAAAGTTACGTGGCCGGTATAGTTTTGGTACCCCGGTTATAAAACTCATTTACTGCCGGGGTACACGTAAAACAAAAACTAAAGTCCGAATTCTTCCTTAACTTCTTTGAACATCTTAACAGCAAAATCCAAATCTTCTTTTGAATGTGCCGCTGATATTTGCACTCTTATTCTTGCGGTGTTCTTTGGAACAACCGGGTAAAAGAACCCAATAACGTACACTCCTTTTTCAAGAAGCCTCGCCGCAGTTTTTTGCGATAGAGCCGCATCGCCTATCATTATCGGTACTATCGGGTGCTCGCCTGGTTTTATATTCAAACCGGCTTTTGTAATTTCTTCTCTGAAATATTTTGTGTTCGCTTCCAGTTTATCGCGAAGATGTGTGGATGCTTTAAGTAAATCCAATACTTTTAGTGAAGCCGCCACAATGCTGGGAGCAACAGTGTTTGAGAAAAGGTACGGCCTTGAGCGTTGGCGAAGCATATCAATAATTTCTTTTCTGCCGCTTGTATAGCCGCCGCTAGCGCCGCCGAGAGCCTTGCCTAGCGTTCCGGTAATAATATCAACTCTACCCATAACATTATTATATTCATGGGTTCCTCTTCCGCGCTTGCCCATAAAACCTACGGCATGTGAGTCGTCAACCATAACCATCGCATTGTACTTATCGGCTAGATCGCAAATGTCTTTTAATTTTGCTATAAATCCGTCCATAGAAAAAACACCGTCGGTGGCGATTAATCTTAACCTAGCCGATTGTGTCTCTTTCAATTTTTCTTCAAGGTCGTTCATATCGCTGTTTTTATAACGATACCTTTGTGCTTTGCATAAACGAACTCCGTCAATTATACTTGCGTGGTTCAATTCATCACTTATTACCGCATCATCTTCCGAAAGTATAGTCTCAAATAATCCGCCGTTTGCATCGAAACACGATGTGTATAAAATTGTATCTTCCGTTTCAAGAAAATCGGTTATCTTGCTTTCAAGTTCTTTATGAATTTCCTGTGTGCCGCAAATAAATCTTACAGAAGATAAGCCGTAACCCCATTTATCGTAGCTTGATTTTGCGGCCTCAATAATTTCAGGATGATTTGCCAGGCCTAGATAATTATTTGCGCACATGTTAAGTACATTTTGTCCGCCTTTAACTTCTATCTTTGCGCTTTGCGGGCTTGTAATAATTCTTTCTTTTTTATACAACCCGTCTGATTCAATCTGTTGCAATTGCCGGCCGTATAATTTTTTAGTAGTTTCATTCATAACGGATTCCCTTATCTTTTGGATAAAAATATTTTACCGTCTAAACCAGTTCATTAATGTTTTGAAGAACAGGTTTTACCAATTCGGTTATATCAATTTTTATTTAGTGTTATGCACAATTATTCGAACCAATCTAAAATTATTTTACCGCTGTTACCGGTTTTCATTAATTCAAATCCTTCTTTATAATCTAAGTAATTAAATTTATGAGTAATTACCGGCGTAATATCCAGGCCTGTTTGAAGCATAACGGTCATTTTGTACCAGGTTTCAAACATTTCGCGGCCGTAAATTCCTTTTAATGTAAGCCCGTTAAAAATTACTTCTTCCCAATTTATTGCCGCGCTAGAAGGAAGAATACCGAGCAAAGCAATTTTTCCGCCGTGGCACATTAAAGAGATCATGCTTTTTAATGCCTCTGAATTACCGGACATTTCCAGCCCTACATCAAAACCTTCGGTCATTCCAAGTTCGGCCATTACATCGGAAAGTTTTTCTTTCTTAATATTAACGGCTCTTGTAACGCCGATTTTTTTAGCAAGCTCCAAACAGTAAGGGTTTACATCTGAAATAACCACGTGCCGAGCGCCCGCATGTTTTACGATTGCCGCCGCCATTATGCCAATCGGGCCGGCGCCGGTAATCAAAACATCCTCGCCGAGAACATCAAATGAAAGTGCCGTATGTGTGGCATTGCCGAAGGGGTCGAATATGGAAAAAATTTCTTTTGGCAACGATGGGTCGCAATGCCATACGTTTGAAACCGGAATGCTCAAATATTCTGCGAAGGCGCCGGGCCTGTTTACTCCAACGCCTTTTGTGTTTGGGCAAAGATGCCTTCGGCCTGCGCGGCAATTACGGCATCGCCCGCAAACAATATGTCCTTCGCCGCTAACCAGTTCTCCTATTTTAACATCATGAACATTACTGCCGATAGCTTCAACAGTTCCAACATATTCGTGGCCAACAACCATAGGAACGGGAATGGTTTTCTGAGCCCATTCATCCCAGTTGTAAATATGAATATCGGTTCCGCAAATCGATGTTTTATGTATTTTTATTAAAACATCGTTAATGCCTATTTCGGGTACGGGAACTTCTTCAAGCCACAACCCGGGCTCGGCAAGTTTTTTTACAAGAGCTTTCATTTTACTCATAAACCTTGAGTCCTTTTAAGAAATGATTTTAAGTTGATGTAGAATCATTTTGGTAATTCTAATAATAAAACTTTGTGGCATTAAAATTAGATATTAGAAGTACAAACAACAACTTAATTATGAAAGAAGTGAAATAGATCAGGGGTAAAAATTCAAAATAAATTGCCTTTTATTTTGTTGTCTTTAAAACTGTAAAATAGTTTCTCTTTATAAAATAGAGTAAAGGGCAAACTCAGTATTAAGGTGGCCGGTATGGTCTTTTGACTTTTTCATTTTCTCATCGAACCATTGCGTTTCGATCTCATTCTCAACTGCAGTTGCTTTTAACCAGTCAATCTCTTTTTCGGAAACCAGCTCATCGGCAAACGCAAGTTTCAATCCGTCCGCGATAAAAGATTCGGCGACTTTTTTTGATGAAAATTTAATTGGGTTTTCAAGTATATATTTATTAGCAAGAAGATCTCTCAGTGTGTCTTCGTAAAAATCAGTGGCAAAGCCAAGTTTAACGGCAATATTCCTGATAATTTTTTTTTCCGGTTCGGTTAATTGATTATCTTTTTTGGCAACTATCAATAAACCTTTTAAATAATTACTTTTATCAATCAAAGTTAATTCCATCCAAACTCCAATATTTTTCCGACGCAAAAAGTACAAAAAAAATTGTCTTATAAAAATACAATTAGAAATACTATCCTGTTTATTATCGGTTTTCAGTACGGAATATTTATAGGTTATTATATAATAACATCTTAAATAAACGATGAAAATTTCAACAATATTGTAACTCGAAAATCAGGCCGGGGAATAAACCGCTTTAGTAAAATTAAGGTACTTTTTTTCCGCATGTTTAATATATCATTTTTATAATTAAGTACCGTTACCAAATTATTAATTGTAGTTAAGTCCGGGAAAAAATTAAGATAAAAATTTTGCCGAGAAAAATATATAAATCATGCAACGATTATTAAAAGTATATTCGTTGCATTATTAACAAATCTTCCCGGTACAAAAAATAATTCCATTTCTTAATACGGTTATGGCTAAGCATAATCATATTCGGAAGAAAAAATGTGCTGCGGAAAAAGTTCCGGGAAAATTTCCATTACAGCCTCGCATATGTACCTTGCTGCTTTTTCATATGGAATTAAACCCGTGTTTATTACCAGGTGGTAAGAACTAAGATCATTTACATCCCTATTGAAGTACTTATTTAAATAATTACTTCTAGC
>DAIERC010000503.1 GCA_027347125.1 Ignavibacteriales bacterium | reverse complement strand
ATAAAACGGATGACTGCGACAAAAGCTTTTATTCCAAGGTGGATGAATGTTGTGCGGGCGATATCGGAAGAAGGTTTCGGCAGGGTTGCATTCAATAAAAGGATATTAACGCATCTTAATTCCGACGTTAAATTCCGCGCTTACTTTGAACAGGAAACAACAGAACTTCCGCAGTTTTATAGAGACGTCATTAAAAATGAAATGGGGCCGTTGTGGAACTGGCTTCCGGAAGGCGCCATATTCCATGACCAGAACGCATATCTGAAAACAGAAGCGAAGCGAATTGCCGTATAAAAATATGTTCAATAATTTAAAGAGAAAGCAAATGAATATTCTTTTAGTATACCCGATGTATCCGGATACGTTTTGGAGTTTTAAACATGCTTTGAAGTTTGTATCAAAAAAAGCAAGCTTCCCTCCGTTGGGATTATTAACGGTTGCAGCAATGCTGCCCAAAGATTGGCACAAAAAACTAATCGATATGAATGCGGATCAATTGACGGACGATGATATTCTTTGGGCAGATTATGTTTTCATCAGCGCCATGTCTATTCAAAGCGAATCGGCAAATCACGTAATAGAGAAATGTAAAAAGTTAAACGCAAAAATAGTAGCCGGCGGGCCTTTATTTACGAGCAGTTTCGAATATTACAAAAACATTGATCATCTGGTTCTTAATGAAGCTGAGATTACCCTTCCGCAATTTCTAAATGATCTGGGCGAAGGAAAAACGAAGCAAAAATATACTTCGGAAGATTGGGCGGAAATTACAACCGCTCCCCTGCCTCTTTGGGAACTTGTATCGATGAATAATTATACTTCAATGAATATTCAGTATTCACGCGGCTGCCCTTTTGATTGCGACTTTTGCGATATAACGGTTCTTTACGGAAGAAGGCCGCGAACAAAAACCAAAAACCAGGTTCTGGCCGAGCTGGACGCGTTATATTTTTCCGGATGGAAAGGCCCTGTCTTTTTTGTGGATGATAATTTTATAGGCAACAAAGGTAAATTGAAGAAAGAAATTCTACCCGCAATTGTTGAGTGGAATGAGACAAGAAAAAGTCCGTTTTACTTTAACACGGAAGTATCAATCAATCTTGCCGATGATGAAAGATTGATGCAGCTAATGGTTAAAGCCGGATTTGAAGCGGTTTTTATCGGCATAGAATCGCCGAACGAAGAGAGTCTGTTAGAGTGTAATAAGATTCAGAATCGAAACCGTGACCTGATTTCAAGCGTAAAGAAAATTCAAGATTCGGGGTTGGAGGTTCAGGGAGGATTTATTGTGGGATTTGATAACGCCCCGCCGACAATCTTCGATAAGCTTACTAACTTTATCCAGGAAAGCGGCATTGTAACGGCAATGGTGGGGTTGTTAAACGCACCTAAAGGTACGAAGCTCCAAAAAAGGCTACTAAACGAAGGCAGATTGTTAAACGATTTTACCGGCAACAATACCGACTTCTCGATTAATTTTATACCGCAGATGGATGCCGAGGTGCTGATGGACGGCTACAAGAAAATTTTAAATACTATCTATTCGCCTAAATATTTTTATGAACGCGTAATGCGCTTTATGAAAGATTTTGAGCCGAAGAAGAAAAAAGTTTT
>DAIERC010000058.1 GCA_027347125.1 Ignavibacteriales bacterium | reverse complement strand
GGAACACCGGCAACGGTACCTTCTAGTATTTTTAGGAGTGCCTGTTGAACGCCCTCGCCGGAAACATCACGCGTAATAGAGGCGCTTTCGCTTTTCCTTGCGATTTTATCTATTTCGTCGATGTAAACAATTCCCTTTTGAGCCCGCTCTAGGTTATAATCGGAGGCCTGTAAAAGATGTACCAAAACAGTTTCAACATCGTCGCCAACATAGCCGGCTTCGGTTAACGTTGTAGCGTCGGCAATAGCAAACGGTACGTCCAGAATTCGCGCCAATGTTTGGGCCAGCAATGTTTTTCCAACGCCAGTCGGGCCGATTAATAATATATTGCTCTTTTCTATCTCAACGTCGTCAAGTTCAAAAAAAGAATTTTTCGAGTTTATCCTTTTATAATGATTATATACCGCAACGGAAAGAACCTTTTTAGCTCTTTCCTGGCCAATTACATATTCGTCCAGGGTTTTCTTTATTTGTGCCGGTGTTTGAATGGCAGAACTTTTTGTCTTGGTAGTATTATAAGCCGCAAGGTTGTTCTTTAAAATATCTACACTGCTGCCAATGCATATATCGCAGATATAAACATCTGGGCCTGCAATCATGCTTCCGACTTCGCTTCCGTCTCTGCCGCAAAACGAACATTTAACTATTTTTTGATTTTGTTTTTTACCCATTCTACTTCTTTAACTTAATTTATCTCTTAATTTAATTATTTGTGCTCTTGCATCATCAAGATATAACGAGTTTGGAAATTTTGCAAGTAAATTTTCATATGTTTCAACGGCTTTCGCCTTATCTTTTAGTCCAAACTGGTAAATCTTGCCCAGTAAATATAAGGCTTTATCTGCATAAATGTTCTTTTCGTTTTCGTCCGATATTTTTTTCAGCAAAGCAACGGTTGTATCGTAATTATTTAATGCCAACTCCATTTGCGCCTGCCTAAACATAGCCAGGTTTTGCAGCATAAACTTTTGCGGATCAGAAGTAACAAGTTTATACTTTTCTTCCGCGGCGCCAAAATTTCGCTGCTCGGCCAAAAGCTCTGCGGATGCAAAAGTTAACAGATTAGACGAATCACCCTGCGAAGTGTTCATTAGAAGTGATAGTTCAAGCGCATCGTTTGCGGTATTATTGTTAAGGTTATCCAGAATGTTTTTAAGGTAAATCTTCGCTTCCGGAAAATTTCCCTGATAAAAACTAAGTCGCCCTAGAAAATACTCGGCATCATTCTTTTTCTCTTTTGAGTAACTGGTTCCGTTAACAACTGTTTTACAAAAAGAAATGGCTTCTGAAAGATTTCCTTTTATCAATTCGGTTCTGGCAAGGCTCAAAAAAGCGTCTGGAGCGTATTGAGAAAGAGGAGCCTTGTTTGTAATTTCTTCAAAATACTTTTCCGCATCATCAAGGTTATTTTTTTTGTTAAGTTCGATATTACCGATTCTTAAAAAAGATTCATTTGCAATTTCGGTGTTGGGATATGCTTTAGTTAATTCCACGAACGCAGAAATAACTTTATTAACTTCGCTTTCATTTGTTTTAACCGGGGCATAAAAAGGTTTCCAACCCGGTGTTTCCCCGGCTTCATCCGATTGAAGCGTTGCTTCTAAGGTTTTTGCATATCCCAGCCTGGCACTTGAAATTATTGTCGTGTTGGGATAAGTATTTATTATATCGTTATAAACTTTAGCTGCGAGCGTAAAGTTTTTTTCATCGAACAAATACTGTGCAAAATTATAAAGCTGTATTCCGCCGCTGTTCAGTGCATCATCTACTTTCTTATAAATTTTATAAGCACCATCGTAATTTTTATCTTCAAGATAAAGACGTGCGAGCAGTATTTTGAAATCTACATTACTGCTGTGAGAATATTTTTCAACAACGGGCAGGGCCTTGTTCAAAGCATCCGGTTTTGAAATATAACTTAAAATTTTATTTTGCATTACCTGAAATTGATTCGGATTCTGTGAAAGTATAATGCAATATTCTTCGGTTGCGTCGGCAAACTGCATTGTAAGTGCATAAAGGTTAGCAAGGTCGTAAGCAAAGAATATCGGGTTTTTAGAAATGTCCTGTCCTTTTTTTAGATATCCAATTGCCTTGTCAAAAGCTCGTCTCTCCACGGCGTAATTCGCAATCACCCTGTAATTTACATCGCTTTCCGGCAAAACTTTAAGGGCGTTGTCCCAAACTTCAAAAGCTTTGTTTTCATTTCCTTTAAGGTAATAAGTTGTACCGAGCATTCCGTATAAATTGATGTTGGTGCCGGTCATTTTGATCTGGTCTTCAATCAAAGCAATTGAAGCGTCGTAATTTTTAAGTTGGGTATACACGTCGTTTAACGCCTGAAAAAACTGGTAATTATTGGGGGCTGAGTTATACAACTGCTGAAGTATCGGTAAGGCTTTTTCATATTGGCCGCCCTGAACATAAGCCTGGGATAGCGCATATTTGTTTTCATCAAAACCGGTTTGCGCGTGTGCAATGGATATGCATATAATCAATATTACAAAAATTTTCTTTATCATGTTTTAAAGATAGTAAATTAAGAAATGCCATCAAGGGAAGAAATTAAACAGGAAACCGGAGATTGATTAATCATGTAGGAACTTGATTAATCAAGTTCCTACGGTGTTTAGGTTTTCTAATAATTAAATTTATTTATTGCAAATCCTATTCGTGTTCACTTTTGGGGGGTACATCCGATTTTGTTGAACTTAATTTATATTTGAACGGAATTACAACCCAAACAGCAACCGGCATATTATTTTTCAATGCGGGCAAAAAAGTAAATTTCATTGCGGCATCAATAGATGATTGATTAAATATTTCATCCGTGCTTTTTATTATAACCGCCTTATCCGGTTTACCGTTTTGATTGACTAGCGTTTTTACAAAGACCGTTCCTTCGAGACCGCTGCGTTTTGCCCGCTCCGGGTAAACGGGCATCGAAGTCGTTTTTAGCTCAGGCATTTTATCTACATTAACAAAATCATTCATGTCCGGCACACTGTTTAAAAAATCCGGTAAGGAAACATTATATGTTCCGTTTGGTTTCATTTCGATATTAACCTTAAGATCATGCCAGTATTTAACCGGCTTACCATTTTTTATTGCGGGGTTAAATTGCCAATCCTTCATTCCGGAAGCTAATGCGGCATCAAGTGAATCGATAGAAATAAAATTGTGTTTGATGTCTGTAGAATCAACAACGCCGTTATAACTTCCCATATCCTTAATCTTATCAATCTTCCCGGTTTCATTAAGGAAAATCCGCAATGAAATTTTGTAAAGAACCGGAGATTTAGTTTTTCCAACAGTCAAAGGTTTCAATGCATCTACTAAATCATTTTCAATCTTCGCTTCAAAACCTTTTTCTGGTTTTGGAATAGTGTCAACATCATTTTCAGATAGATAAATTGATTCAAGGTTAGGGACAATTTCAATTCCTTCTTTCTTTTCTTTACATCCCGCAAAAAGAATTCCCGCAACAAGAATTATTATGCTTATTTTAATAGTTCTCATTTTTCACCTCACATTTTTGCTCTAACAATTATTTCATGATTAAATTTTGCTTGCACAACCGTCGGCGGTAGTGTATTATATAATAAATCAATTGTTTGCGCCTGCGATTTTATTTGCTGATTCATGCCAACTGTTATTAGCTTATAATCATTTACCTGCCCATATAAGAATATGCTTGCGACAAGCAGGAACAAAGCGGCGGCGTAAGAAACGGCGCGAACAAACGCTTTCGTAAAAAATTTATTTTTTAGTTTCGTTTCTTTTTCGATTAATGAATTGAATATTCGCGTTTCCAATTCATTAGGAAATTCTTCCTTACGAATATTTAAGGAAATTGTATTTAGAGTTCTAAAAAACAACCTGCATTCATTGCAGCCGGAAAGATGTGTGAATATGTAAGCTTCTTTTTCTCTATCCAATTCACCGTCAACATATAATTGAATTAACTCTTTGTTTTTATCGCAATTCATTTTTCACCTCACCAGCTTTGATATTTTATCAATTAATTTTTGCCTTGCCCTGAATAATCTTCCCTTCACAAAGCCCTCATCAACGCCCAAAACATTTGCAATTTCTTTATAACTTAATTCCGAATATTGTCTGAGTACAAAAATCTCTTTTGTTTCTTCTTCCATGTCGTCAATTTCGGCTTCAATTATGAATTTAATTTCAGCTTCTTCAATATCATCGGTTATACTTCCGCCAGAATCGT
>DAIERC010000482.1 GCA_027347125.1 Ignavibacteriales bacterium | reverse complement strand
TCCGGTTATGCTTCTTGACGAAATCGATAAAATGAGTATGGACTTTAGAGGCGACCCTTCATCGGCAATGCTTGAAGTTTTAGACCCTGAGCAGAACCATACTTTTAGCGATCATTACCTGGAAGTAGATTATGATTTATCTCAGGTTATGTTTATAACCACAGCTAACGTAAGATATAATATTCCCCTTCCGCTTCAAGACAGAATGGAAATAATTGAACTGCCAGGCTATCTTGAGTACGATAAAATTGAAATTGCAAAACGACATATTGTAAGCAAACAGCTGGAAAATCACGGTTTAACAAATAAAAATGTTACAATTACCGACGAAGCGATAAAAAAAATAATTTCAGAATACACCCGTGAAGCCGGCGTAAGAAACCTTGAAAGAGAATTAGCATCCATATGTAGAAAACTAGCGCGCGATATTGTACTGCACGAATCTAAAAACGGCAAAGCGAAATCAAAGAACAAATATCTGGTTGATGAAGCAAAAGTAGAAGAATATTTAAAAGTTCCAAGGTACCGGGCCCATAAGCACGATAAACAATTCAAAATTGGCAGCGTAACGGGATTAGCATGGACGAGCGTAGGCGGAGAAATTTTAACCGTGGATGTAACTATTATGAACGGTTCAGAAAGGTTAACTCTAACAGGTCAACTCGGTAATGTAATGAAGGAATCCGCGCAGGCCGCTCTTAGTTATATACGTTCCAGTGCCAAAGATTTATGCATAGATCCGAATTTCTTCAAAGGCAAAGAAATCCATATTCATATTCCCGAAGGCTCAATACCCAAAGACGGACCTTCGGCGGGCATTACAATGGCAATGGCGCTTCTTTCGGCAGTAAGCGGCAAACCGGCTTCAAATGCGGTTGCAATGACGGGCGAAATTACATTACGGGGCAACGTGCTTCCCATCGGAGGCTTAAATGAAAAATTACTCGCCGCTAAGAGAAACGGAATTAAAACTATTTTAATTCCGAAGGAAAACGAAATAGATTTAACGGAAATTCAAGATTCAGTTAAAGACGGATTAAAAATAATACCGATAGAAAAAATTGAAGATGCAATCTCTTATCTGTTCGAAGATTATAAGTTACCTAACAAAAAAAGCATGGTATCGAAGAAATCAAAAAAGATAGTTAAGAAAAGGAAATAATTTGTCTGACTCGATAACCGTTGATAAAAGTTTAACCATTGAAGAGCAGTATAAATTTTTAATCAGTCAAATAAAATTACTGCTTGATAAAGACGATAATTCATTATCTAATTTATCCAATTTTACTGCGGCGTTGAAACAAACTTTTCAGAAGATCAGCTGGGTTGGATTTTATCTTTACGACGGGGAAAAATTATTCCTTGGCCCTTTTCAGGGAAAGGTTGCCTGTACGAGCATTGCAATCGGCAAAGGTGTTTGCGGAACTTCTGCAAAATTAAAAACGACTATTATCGTACCGGATGTTAGCAAATTCCCCGGTCATATTTCATGCGATCCCGATTCAAATTCGGAAATAGTTATACCTATTATTAAAGACGGCAACCTGTTCGGAGTATTGGACCTGGACAGCACCGATTTAAACTCATTTAGTGAAGTGGATAAAAAATATCTGGAAGAGATATGTCAATTTCTGGTAACGGAAATTTTATAAATAATGTTAAAGGCAAATAATGGCATTCGTTGTAACAGCCAGAAAATGGCGCCCGCAAAGGTTTGATGAAGTTGTAGGCCAGGAACATATTACCGCGACTTTAAAAAATGCAATTAAGAACAACAGAATTGCACACGCTTACTTGTTTACCGGACCACGCGGAGTGGGCAAAACAACTACTGCAAGAATTATGGCAAAAGCATTAAACTGCCTTAATCCCAAAGACTCCGAACCATGCAACGAATGTGAAATGTGTTTGTCAATCCAATCAACACAATCATTAGATATTATTGAGATAGACGGCGCATCCAACAGAGGTATTGATGAAATAAGAACATTAAGGGATTCCGTTAAGTACGCGCCTACAAAAGGTAAATACAAAATTTACATCATAGATGAAGTTCACATGCTTACAAAGGAATCTTTCAACGCTTTTTTAAAAACGTTGGAAGAACCTCCTGCCCACACAATTTTTATTTTTGCAACAACCGACGTGCACAAAGTACCGCTTACAATTATTTCGAGATGCCAGCGGTTTGATTTTAGAAGAATCCAACTTGACACAATTAAAATTTTATTAGCGAAGATAGCCGTTAGTGAGAATATAAAAATTGACGACAAGACATTAACAATAATAGCAAAAAAAGCCGACGGCGCATTGCGCGATGCCGAAAGTTTTTTTGATCAGATTGTCTCTTTCTGCGGGAACGATATTGAATCATCCACGGTATCTAAAATGTTAAATCTTGTAGACGACGATATTTATTTCGATATATCCGATGCTGTTTTAAATAAAAATTTTAAGACAGTATTCGAAGTTACAAATACTATTTATGAAAACGGATGGAATTTTATCGACTTTATGGATGGGCTGCTGGAACATTTCAGGAACATTATGACTGTTGTTTTAAGTAAAAAGGCCGACCTTGTTGAATCTGCCGACGTTTATAAAGAACGATATATCCAGTATTCTGATTCCTTTTCCGAGGGAGACATTCTCCGCATCCTGAATTTCTTAAATAAAACGCAGCAAGAACTGCGCTTTACACAAAATCAAAAATTAAAAATTGAAATCTCTCTCAGTCATTTAATAGGACTGGAAAAATCATCAACCATTACCGAATTGCTTTCCGTGTTAGATAATCTAAAAGAAATACCGGCAGTCAACTTAAAAAACGAACCGTCAAAAATTCAATACCCTTCCGTGCAAAACCGTTCAGCTGAACCAGGCACAAATTCTTCAAGTAGCGTAAACGAAAAAAGAGAAAGAGTAATCAGAAATTCTTCACCTTCGCTAAATAACTCAATTCGAAATAGCGAGAACATTGCCGATCCCAAATTTAATTTTGATTTTGTGGTTCAAAAATGGGCAGGCTTTGTTGATGCGGTAAGCAAAGAAAAAGGACTTATTTTCGGACCTGCCATAAAAAACGTAAAGCTATTAAACCTTGACGGCAACAAATTAAATATCTACACAGAAGATTTACATCATCGAGAAGTGATAAATTCCAACCATGATTATATCGCTCAAAAAACGGAAGAATACTTCGGCAAGAAAATGATATTTAATTGCCAAAACAAAACGGTTTCTAATTTTAATACTAGCACCGGGTCTTCGGCAAAATCTTCTTTCCAAAATGAAAATGACCCGTTTGCAAAAGCCATTATAGAAGAACTGGGCGGCGAAGAAATTCAATAATTTTCAAAAACGCTTAAAAACGCTTTTTTGCATCACTAAGGTACTAAATTTAACAGCTTTTTACTTTTGAAAATTTGGGAAATATTCCTTAGTTTTGTAATCTATGTCAAAAAGATTAATAGTTGCAATTGATGGCCCGGCAGGTTCCGGAAAGAGCACAACTGCCAAACTTGTCGCCCAAAGATTGGGCTACTTGTATATTGATACCGGTGCTATGTACAGAGCCGTAACGCTTGAAGCAATAAAAAAAAACGTTCTTAATAATATTGAAGAGATAAATCACATTGCCAATTCGGTTGATATTGATCTGGAATATGTAGAAGGCAAAACAAAAGTATTTTTAAACAGGATCGATGTCTCGGAAGATATTCGTACCCCTGAAGTAAATAAGTTTGTTAGCGATGTAAGCAAGATACAGGGTGTTAGAACCGCCATGGTAAAAAAGCAACAGATACTAGGAAATAAAAACGGCGGTGTTGTAATGGAAGGAAGAGACATCGGTACTGTTGTTTTTCCGAATGCCGATGTAAAAATATTTTTAACGGCGTCAATAGATCAAAGAGCCATAAGACGTGCAAAAGAATACGGCGAAAAAGGAATTGACATCTCGGTTCAGGAAGTTCAAAAAAATCTTCTTGAAAGAGATAAAATCGATTCTACAAGAGCAGTAAGCCCGCTTATGAAATCTTCGGATGCCATTGAAGTAGACACTTCTTCGGTAACAATTGAAGAACAGGTTAATACTATTTTAAGAATTGTAAAAGAAATTGCCGGTAAAAATGAGATTGAAATTACCGTTTGATTCATGAAAATTAAAAAATTAAAAGCCATAAATAATTAATTATGTTAAACAAACTTTCCTGTATTACTGCTATTCGATGGCTTTGAGCAATAATAACAGAGAGAAATAAATTATTTTTCAGGAGGATTAATGTCCCAAGAAATAAAAGATACGAAAAAACATTTAGCGACTGTAGATGACTATGAAAAAGCTAAGAAATTATTCAATGATGAAGAATATTCACAGGAAGAATTCTTAACCTTAGCTAAACTTTACACCGAATCTTTTAAGGATGTTAAAGAGGGTGAATTAGTAAAAGGTAAAATTGTTCGCGTTCAAGGCGATAACGTAATTCTGGATGTAGGTTTTAAATCAGAAGGTTCAATCCCCAAAAGTGAATTCCACGAATCCGAAGAAATAAAAGTAGGTAAAGAAGTAGAAGTTGTTCTTGAAAGCGTTGAAGATCAGGAAGGTAACCTGGTATTAAGCAAACAAAGAGCAGACTTCCTGCGCATCTGGGAAAAAGTTGTTAACGCCCACGAAACCGGTGAAATTATTCAGGGCAAAATCTTAAAGAGAATTAAAGGCGGAATGGTTGTAGACTTGATGGGAATGGAAGCATTCTTACCGGGTTCACAAATTGATATTCGTCCTGTTCGCGATTTTGATGCTTTCGTTGGTCAAACAATGGATTTCAAAATTGTTAAAGTTAATATTCCTACAGAAAATATCGTTGTATCTCACAAAATTCTTATCGAAGAAACAATCTCCGATCAACGTAAAGAAATTCTTGATAAGCTTGAAAAAGGTCAAATTCTTGAAGGCGCAGTTAAAGCCATTACAGACTTTGGTGTATTCGTTGACTTAGGCGGCGTTGATGGTCTTATTCACATTACCGACTTGAGCTGGGGAAGAATTAATCATCCTAGCGAAGTTGTTAAGCTTGATGAAAAGATCAAAGTTGTTGTTACAGATTTCGAAAAAGAACGCAAGAGAATTTCTCTTAGCTTGAAGCAGTTATTGCCTCATCCATGGGAAAATATCGAAAGCAGATTCCAACTTAATAATAAAGTTAGCGGACGCGTTGTTTCTCTTACAGATTACGGCGCTTTCATCGAAATTCAAAAAGGCATCGAAGGCTTAATTCACATTTCTGAAATGAGCTGGACACAACATATCAGTCATCCTTCTCAATTTGTTTCTATGGGACAAGTTGTTGAAGCTGTTATCTTAAGTTTAGATAAAGATGACAAGAAGATTTCTCTTGGTATGAAACAATTAACTCCTGATCCATGGCAAGATATTGTTAAGAAATATCCTGTTGGATCGCAGCACAACGGAGTTGCGCGCAACTTAACAAACTTTGGTGTGTTTGTTGAACTCGAGCCAGGCATAGACGGCTTAGTTCACATTAGCGATCTTTCTTGGACAAAGAAGATCCGTCACCCCGGCGAAGTTGTTAAGAAAGGTGAAAAGATTGATGTTGT